>CAYQTY010000264.1:0-5097 GCA_964420535.1 uncultured Leptolinea sp.
GGATTTTTATTGATCCGGATGGAAAGGAGTTACCTTATGAATTGGATTCTCAACCCGACCGGATTTATTTTCATACATCGATCGGTGATTTTATTCTGACGTTTGCCGATCAGGAAACATTATTTCTTGGATTACCCTATAAATCCTGCGGAATCAGGTTTCACACTAACATGGACCTGGGTCAGACAGACCGGCGGGGAGGTATATTACGGGTTACGGGCGACATCCGGCGAAATCTTCCGTACACCACCAACCGGACGATACTTGAAAATAATCTAGAATCCGTTGAAGGATCAGGGCAGCTTGTTACCCTGAGGTTCAAAGAAGGAGCAGGTGGTTTATTGATAAATCTCACTCCCCGGTTGGGATTTAACCGATATGTTCCAGAATGTGGAACGGTTCTAGAACGGTCAAAAACACGCTGGGAAGAATGGTTTGATGAGATTCCCCATGTTTTACCGGAGTATTCCACCCAGTATTTGTACGCCTGGTGGTTGATGGCGGCTGGGATCATATCCACCCGCTTTTTTACCACCCGTGAAGTACTTACACCTTCAAAGATCCATTATGTGGGTGTCTGGCAATGGGACGCGCTTTTCCACGCCCTGGCTTATCGTCACGCCCATCACCGGTTGGCGAAGGATCAACTACGTATTTTGCTGGATCATCAGCGAGAAGACGGTATGCTGCCGGACGCCATTCACGATGAAGGGACGATCACGCACCTTGATTTTCCGGTAGATGCTGATGTCACCAAACCACCGCTGCTGGTGTGGACGATCTGGAAGATTTTCGAAACCACAGGCGACCGCGAGTTCCTGCAGGAAACATACGAAGCGGCTGTTAAGTGGATCAACTGGTGGCTGGAAAATAACGATACTGACGGAGACGGTCTATGCGAGTACGGTCACCCATTCTCGTCCGGTCTCGACGATAGTCCGCTGTGGGACGGGGGTATGCCGGTCTGCTCGCCGGACCTGAATACGTATCTTGTACTGCAGATGCAATACTTGAATCGAATTGCTATTGAAATCGGAGAGGTATCTGACGCGGAGGAGTGGTCTCGCAAGGCAATAGAACTTGCGAAGCGGATGGATTCCCTCCTATGGGACGATGAATCGGGGATGTATCTGGCACGCCGCAATGGTGAATCGATTCGGTTGAAAACCCCCTTCAGCCTTTTCCCGTTATTGACTGGTTTACTTTCGGATGTTAGAAAGAATCGATTGTTAAGTCACCTCCGGGATGGATCTACTTTTTCGGCGTATTTTCCTGTTCCCAGTGTGGCAATGGATGAATCGGTTTTTGATGCGGAACAGATGTGGCGCGGACCTTCCTGGGTTAATGTCAACTATCTGCTGGTGGAAGGATTGGAAAATTCGGGTTTTGTAGAAGAGGCTCAAAAGCTCCGGCAGGTGACATTGGAGAAGCTGATGCGGTTCCCGGATTTTTACGAGTATTACAACCCGCTAAACGGTGAACCTGGCAAGAAAGCCGCACCGGTTTTCGGTTGGTCAGCCGCGTTGTTCATTGATCTGGCGCTGCAGGAAACCCGGTCCTCTTCCCTGAAGGACACCGGGACGGTGTGAGGGAACCGAAAGATCTCTCACTAAACAAATCGAGCTTATCCAGCTAAGGCTACTTTCCTGACTGTAAGAGATGCTTCCCTTCGGTCTGCATTACATTATCCCTAATTTTTTCTGATGAACATATAATCAAATTATAAAAGAACGTACATTCTATATCCAACTTATGGACAACCAATTGTGTAAAATATACACCGGCGTGACCAATGACAGCTACCGAAGAGCACAATAACACAAAGAAAAAACTGATCCCGGATTCACCAGCATATACAATATCAATAAACTCGTTTATTACAAACTATGCACAGATTCCTATACCGCCATCGCTAGAGAAAAAAAAGGTTATCTAAGAATCAAGAAGATTAATCTGATAGAAACAGGCAACCCCTACTGGCACGATCTATCTGTAGACTGGTTTTCTCCAAACTAATCCCGCCTTCCTGGCACACCTCTTGCAAAATGGTCTGGTGAAAACATCCGTCAGGTTGTATACTTTTTAATTAATACAAAATCCCTTTAGAGGAACAGGCATGAAGACCAACGTATCTCAACAGCAGCTTGCTCACGGGTTAGGCATCGTATCAAAAGCAGTCGCGGCTCGCAGCACCTTGCCGGTGTTGAGCAATGTTTTACTGTCTACAGATGACGGACGCCTGCGCCTCTCAGCCACCAATCTTGAGGTAGGAATTACCTGTTGGATTGGCGCTCAGATACTGGAAGAAGGATCCATCACGGTTCCCGCCCGTACCCTGGCTGACCTGGTAAGTACACTTCCCGGCGACACTGTATCGCTCGAACTGGATTCCTCCACACAGACTCTCAACGTCAAATGCGGTTCTTCGAGCACCGATATCAAAGGACTCGACGCGCAAGAATTCCCGCCAATGCCGGTTCCGGATCTTGACCGGGCTATCGAACTCAACGTAATGGACTTCCGCGAAATGATCCAGCAAGTGGCCTTCTGCGCCAGCAATGATGATGCCCGCCCCGCGTTACAGGGCGTTTCTGTTACATTGAATGGATCTGAGATCACAATGGCGGCTACAGATGGTTTTCGCATTTCTGTCCGGAAATCATCCATGTCAAACCCGGTAAACCAACCCGTCACTGCCATCATCCCGGCCCGCGCGTTGATGGAACTCTCCCGGATCGCCGGCGATGGTGAATCGATAATTAAGATGGTCGTTCCACAGGGACGCGGCCAGGTGATTTTCCACCTGCCCGATGTTGAACTAGCTTCCCAGTTGATTGACGCCAACTTTCCAGATTACAAATTGATCATTCCACAAAGTTTCAAAACCCGCACCGTTTTACCTACTTCGGCTTTACTGAAAGCCTGCCGGCAGGCAGAGGTCATCGCGCGTGACAGCAATAATGTTATCCGGTTGGATATTGTCAATAATGAAAGTGAACCCGGACGCGTCGAAGTGCAGGCCACATCCGAAGAAACCGGCGCCAGTGAAATTATTCTGGATGCCAGCGTAGACGGACCGGCCTTACCGATCGCCTTCAATGTACGTTTCCTGCGTGAAGTTCTGGATGTGATCAAAACACCCAATGTGGTCATTGAAACCACGTCCAACAACAGCCCCGGCGTGATCCGCCCTGCAAATGATGATAATTTTCTGCATGTGATCATGCCAATGCATCTGGGATAATCCGACCGGACTATTCCTGCCTGAATTTGAACGCATACCCGGTCTGATTAAATTTCGAGGTTCTGTATGACCTTTACCGCTACTTCATCAGACCGTCTACTCAGTATCATGTTGACGCTGGGTCAATTTCCTATTCTCAGTAATCGTATCCGCATCCGGATGCGACGGGAAATGTTCTCGCGTGGAATTCTGAACCAGGCGGGTTTTGAAGCCGAAGTACGCGAGAAATCCATGCTGTCACAACGCCGTGAAGGTTTGCATAACCCGGTATACGAAGAACCTAACGACATATGGGAAACCCGGTTAACGAAAGTTCGAGATCAATTAACTGACCTGTATTTCAGTCAGCATCTTTCGTACCCGCATTTTGAACAGATCGTAAATGATGTCCTAAAAGAGCGCGGTGTGGATAAAGAAGAACAATTGTTCTCTATTAATCCCGAACTGGCTCCAATAGAACTAGTGTTCGAGCAGGCGATGGCAATTGAAAAAATGCCTGCAGAAGACCGTGCGCGGCTGGAAGCCCGGCTTCAGGAAGCAAAGGTGGTGCTGATCCGCACCATGATCAGCGACCAATTGCGCTATATCAATATCGCGAAAGAATGGTTGAAGCTGGAAGACCTGATCGAAATTCGCCGCCGGAAAATTGGTACCGGGCGTATCGGCGGAAAAGCAGCCGGAATGCTGCTGGCGGCCCGGGTGGTGAAAGAACGCGGAGGGAACGAACTACGACAGTCGCTACGTACGCCAGAATCGTATTATGTCGGATCAGATCTGCTTTATACATTCATGGCGATCAACAACCTGTTTCACTGGAATGATCAGAAGTACAAAACTGAAACTGAAATGCGGGAGGAATATCCCCAGGTGCTTTCTGAATTCCTGGCGGGTGACTTCCCCCCGGACATTTTGGACAAAATGACCAGCCTTCTGGTGAGCGTCGGCAACGTGCCTTTGATCGTTCGATCCTCAAGCCTGCTCGAAGATAATTTTGGCACAAGCTTCGCCGGAAAATATGAAAGTGTCTTTCTTCCCAATCAAGGGACATTGCAGGAAAACCTGCGCGCGTTGACACAGGCGATCTCACGGGTTTACGCGTCAACCCTGAACCCCAACGCTCTGTTATACCGCCGGTCAAAAGGATTGCAGGATTACGACGAACGCATGGCTATCCTGATCCAAACGGTGGTCGGTGAGCAATTGGGTGACTACTACCTCCCCCACGGCGCCGGCGTAGCCTTCAGCCGCAATATGTATCGCTGGTCCCAACAGATCAAAGCGGACGACGGTTTCCTACGGTTGGTGTGGGGATTGGGTACCCGGGCTGTTGACCGGGTGGGAAACGACTATCCACGCCTGGTGGCGCTCAGTCATCCACTGCTGCGTCCGTCAACGAGCGCCAAAAACATTCGGCGATACTCCCAACAATATGTTGATGTGATTGACCTGAAGGCGAACTGCATGCGCACCCTGCCCATACAGGATGTACTTCAGACCAACTATTACCCCTTGCGTTACCTGGTGCAATTAGACGAAGAAGGTTACTTTGTCTCTTTGCGTTCACGTCTGGTGGAAGGCGACCAAAAACGCCTGGTTCTGACATTCGAAGATTTATTGCGTCGAACATACTTCGGACGTCACATGCGTGATATGTTGCACCTGTTGGAAGAAAGCTACCAGGCGCCGGTTGACCTGGAGTTTGCTGTCCAGTTGGAACCTGGTGAAAACGGCGGGGCTTTGCTTAATATTTATTTGTTGCAATGCCGTCCACAAAGTCATCTGGAAAAAAGTGAACAAGTTCCGCTCCCCAAAGATCTTCCCAAGAAAAACATCATATTTTCAACGCAATTCGT
>CAYQTY010000265.1:0-5079 GCA_964420535.1 uncultured Leptolinea sp.
GAACACCCATCAACAATCCACTGATCCCGAAGATCACAACTGAAGGCAGAATAACGCGAAGCAGGTCGACAGCCAGATTGAATGTTTGCGGCTCGTCCACAAAGCCCGGGGCCAGGAGATATTGCACTATCTGCGGCGCGAAGACAGCCGAAAGCGCGCTGACGGCCGTCAAAATGATGAGCACAAGGTTGGCTATACTGGAAGCCAGCTTCCAGGCACCTGCTTGATCTTTCTTCGCCAGAAACCCGGTAAATGTAGGCACAAATGCCGAAGCCAGTGCGCCTCCGGCAACCAGATTGAATAGCGTTTCAGCCAACCGGTTCGCCGTATTAAAAGCCTCCATCTCGGCGCCGGTGCCATAACTCCGCATGATCAAAATTCCACGGATCAGGCCAATCAGGTTGGACAGAATGAAAGCCGCCATCACGGTCCCGGCGGCCCGGGCGATCTGGCGGTTGGCGGTTCGCGCTGTATCAGGTTCAACAGACATGCAAGCGATTATACGATATAAAATATAATAAATTCCTGAACATCAGGCGTACCTTGTAGATGACCCGCGGGGCGTTCCACGGAAGGATTTGAAATGCCACGAAAAAAGACATCACCTGTATCTGAACCTGAGATCGCGCAGCCGGTAAAAAACTCGACTCCGGCAGAAGAAACTCAGACCGATAATCGGATTGAACCTGAAATCCGGAATGATGAACCGGCAAAAATATCGCTGGAAGGAAGTACGGAAAAACCGGTTGACCGGGTTGACGGCCTTCCAGGCCGCAACATTAACTGGCTGTTTATCACCATCGGCGTCATTTCCGGCCTCGTAGCCGGGTACCTGCTGTGCTACAACCTTTCTGTCATACCGCTGAATGACCAGTTGACGAACGCCATCCAAATGCATACCAGCGGCGCGGCATCATCGAATCAAATCAAATCTGATTTTTCCAATATGCAATTACGTCAGCAGGAAATGGAGATCCGTTACCTGAAATCAGCCGCTCAACTGGAAAACGCCAACCTGTATATCTTTCTTCTCCAAATGAAAGAAAAAGCCACCCTGGCACGGCTCTATGTTGAGCAGAAGAAAGGGTTGGAAGCCCGTGAAACACTGGCTGAGATCAAAACTCTGTATAACAATATTTATCCTTTTATCGAAAAAAAGGATAAGGCATCAGCGGATGAATTGGATGTTTTGATCTCTACTGCCGTGCAGAATCTGACGGCAGATCCGGAGACTGCCTCCTCAGACCTGGATTCTGTTTCTGCCCACCTGGGTATTGTAGAGAAGGCTCTCTTTAAAATGGAATAATTCTTGCATGTGCTATACTTTTGACGAATGAAATTACCGGCCCGCAAAGTGAAGAATTATTAAACATCCATGGATAAAAATCAGGCACCGGACAAAACTCCTGTAAATTTGCTGTTGGAAATCAGCCGAGAAGTAACGGCGGCTCTTGATCTGCATACTGTGCTTGAGAGAGTCCTCGTGCTTTCAACCGGAAGTATTGGCGTTGAACGGGCCAGCCTGATCGTTATGGACGACCGGCATAAACCCATCGATGCCGCCATTATGGTCGATGGAAAGATCATCGCTCACCGCTCCGATCAACTTCAGGTCACCATTGAAAGCGGACTGGCTGGCTGGGTTCTGCGCGAAGGCAAACCCGCTCTGATCCAGGATACCAGCAAAGACCCCCGCTGGCTGCGCCGGCAGGATGACGCGCCTGATAAATCCGGTGCGAAATCGGTTATCTGCCTGCCATTGATGCAGCGGGAATCGCTGGTGGGCATTCTTACCATCGTCAATCCCGAGCCAAATTCGATCACGCAGGAAGATTTTGACCTTCTTAAAGGGGTGGCTGACCTGTGCGGTTCAGCCATTGGAAATTCGCGGCTGTTTGAATCTCTGCAATCTGCCAACCGGCGGTACCGCGAGTTATTTGACGATAGTATAGACCCCATTTTCATCACGGATATGGAAGGCGAGATTCTGGAAGCCAACCGACAGGCCAGCGGCGTTACCGGTTACCAGCCGGTTGAATTGATCGGCCGGTCTTTGTTTGACCTTCAAACCCGCGACCGGACAATCATTCAGGAAGAACAATCCCACCTTTCCACAGGCATGACTGCCTCGTTCGAATCCAAAATGGTTTTACGAAACGGCAATTTGATGCCGGTTATGGTTCACATCCGCCGTGAGAATATTGATGAAGTTGACATGGTGCAGTGGATGTTCCGCGACCTGAGCGAGCGGAAAGAACTGGACCGCCTGCGGGATGACCTTTCTGCCATGATCTATCATGACTTGCGATCTCCTTTGGCCAATGTGATCTCAAGTTTGGATATCATGCTGGCAACCCACCAGGATCAGAATTCATCGGACGCGTCCTTGATCCAGATCGCGTACCGGTCAGCAGAACGTATGCAGCGTTTGATCAGCGCGCTTTTGGATATCAGCCGGCTGGAAGCGGGACAATCTATTCTCAAACCGCAAATCTCTGAAGCACGGAATTTACTACAGGAAGCGCTGGATGTCGTCAGACCGAACATTGATTCAAAAATGCAGTCCACATCACTTGTACTGCCAAATGAATCAATCTTCCTTTACATAGACGTGGATATGATCCGCCGGGTAATCATCAACCTGACAGAGAATGCCAATAAATACACCCCGAATGGGGCTGCCATTCAATTGGGCTGTATTCAAAATGAAAACATGGCTGAACTCTGGGTTCGTGACAGCGGCCCCGGAATTCCGGCTGAAAGCGCGCGGACAATATTTGATAAATATGTGCGATTGCAAGCGGAAAACACACCAAAAGGGCTCGGGCTTGGCCTGGCATTTTGCCGTCTGGCCGTTGAAGCTCATGGCGGAAAGATCTGGGTGGAAAGCAACCGCGGCCAGGGCAGTCGATTTGTAATGACATTGCCCCTGGCAAAAGAAACACTCTAACCGGTATTGGAGAATTAATTCATGGAAGAAATCGCACAGAATGTCTTTATAGAGACAGGTTTCTTGGGTGTCACCATAGCTGCCATCCCATTTTCGGGAGGGCAGATTCTTATCGATTCACCATTCCGTAATGAAGATATTCGTTCATGGCGGGCTTCGCTGGTAAACCTGGCTGCCGGGGGCGAGCGGGTTCTGATCAATCTGGACGCCCATTATGATCGCACACTGGGATCCAGAGCTATGGAAGCCACGTTGATCACTCAAGAAGCCACGGCAACCGCGTTCCGCAGCCGGCCATTAACATTCAAGAACCAGCATCTGGGTACCGGTTCCGACTGGGAGTTAAGCAATAATCTGGGAACGATTCGCTGGGTACCCCCTGATATCACATTCGACAATTCGATTTCACTGTACCCCGACAGCATCACATTACACGTGGAACACCATCCGGGGCCGATGGCCGGTTCATGCTGGATAGAAATACCGGAAGAAAAAATTCTCTTTGTTGGAGACGCGCTCCCGGTAGACCAACCGCCATTCATGGCCAATGCCGATATCACTGCCTGGGGAAAATCATTGGAACTACTCGCCTCGGAACGTTTTACCGGGTATAAAATCGTCAGCGGGCGCGGCGGACTTACGACAACCGCTCACGCGGCGCCTTTGCTTAAGTGGCTTCACTCGGTTGATGAAAAGATCAAAGAACTCGGTGAGAAATCCGCCCCACCGGAAGAAACGTACACTATGGTTCCGAAATTCCTGAAAGAATTTCAATTCAGCCGGGATCTGGAAAACCAGTACTCAGACCGGCTGAAATGGGGATTTTTCCAATATTACGCCCACCACTATTGCCCCACCCGGGCTGAATCTGAGGAATAATGACTCACCCCTATAGCGCCTGGTACAAAGAGATGGTGGAAGTCACCCGCGGAAATATTGTCGAATCGGTGCATTACGGGGCAGCTGCGGTTGTTGACAGTCATGGCAAATTGATCGCCTCGTATGGCGACCCGAACGCGGTAAGTTTTCTCAGGTCTTCGTCAAAACCATTCCAGGCCTTGCCGTTCATTGAGCTTGGCGGCGACGAGAAATATGGTTTCACGTCAGCCGATATCGGCCTTATTTGCGCGTCCCACTCCGGTACAGAAGAACATCGCGCCGCCCTGGAAAATCTACAGGTAAAAATAGGAATTTCTGAAATAGACTTATTATGCGGCATCCATCCGCCGCTGTATAAAGCCGCCGCCGATGCCCTTATGATAAAAGGGCAAAAACCAACGCAGAATAACCACAACTGTTCAGGTAAGCATACCGGTATGCTGGCCCACGCTAAAATGCGCGGCTCTTCACTTACCAATTATCTTGACCTCGATCACCCGATCCAGCAAAGTATTATCAAAGCGTTTTCCGAAATGTGTGATTTTCCGCAGGATAAAATTGAGATCGGTATTGATGGATGCTCGGCGCCGGTTTTCGCCATCCCGCTGTACAACGCGGCTCTGGGATTGGCCCGCCTGAGCGACCCGTGGGGATTGGAAAAAACGCGCGCGGAAGCTTGCCGGAAGATCTACAACGGAATGACCGGCGCGCCGTTCATGGTTGCCGGGCCGGAACGCTTTGACACCGACTTTATGAACCTGATGAATGGCCGTGTGTTGACCAAAACCGGGGCGGAGGGCTATCAGGTCTTCGGCATTCCGGCTCAAAACGGAAAACCCGGCATGGGTATTGCACTGAAAATGGCGGACGGAGACGTTACCGAACGGTCGCGTTCATTGGTTGGTTTAGAAATTCTAAGGCAAATTGGTGTACTTTCAGATGATGACCTGGCGAAACTGGGAAATTATTACACCCGAAAAATCTATAACTGGCGGCATATCGAAATTGGTGAAATGCGGCCGTGTTTTACGCTGGATCGTAAGTAGACATGCTCAAGGTGGGTTATGAGAATTCCGCGTGTTCTGGTTATTGATGATGACCCGACAATAGCCCGCATTGTTCGGTTAACTCTCCAATCAAAGGGATACTCCGTGGTCGTTACTGAGACCACACACGCCGGCCTTAAAGAATTATTTCAAGAAAAAACAGACTTGATCATCCTTGATTACATGCTGCCGGAACAAAATGGC
>CAYQTY010000266.1:0-5062 GCA_964420535.1 uncultured Leptolinea sp.
AGAGGTTGACCGCATGGCAGGCCGCGCGAAAGTGGTGGCCGATCTGGGTGTCAAACGCTCGTATACCGGCTCGATGTTCATCTCGGTAATGATGCTGTTGAGCGCGGTGGGTACTGCCCTGGTCTACGGCCTGGGCGGGTACTTTGTGATCATCGGTACCTTTACCGTGGGTACCATCGTGGCCTTCGGGGCTTACCTGGGGATCCTGTATGGCGCGTTGCAGTCGCTTTCGAACGCGCCGGTGGAATTCTCCACATCGATCGTAAGTTTTGAGCGCGTCTTTGAGGTGATCGACCTGCCGGTTGACATCCCGGAGGCGGACAACCCGATTCTGGTGGATAAATGCGAGGGCGGCATCATCTTTGAGGATGTAACCTTTAAATATGAAACCGGTGACGAGAACATGCTGAGTGACGTTCGCCGCTATGGCAGCATGGACGCGGTGACCGCCGTTCTTTCCGGCGGCGCGCCGAAGAACGACAAACAGGAACACACTGAGGATGAAGAGGAACAGCCCGCCCACCACCAGGCGCGCGGCAACGCGTTGGAACACGTCAACTTCACGGTGGAGCCGGGTTCACTTGTGGCGCTGGTGGGACCCAGCGGCGCGGGTAAGACCACGCTAACCTACCTGATCCCCCGCCTGTACGACCCCACAGAAGGCCGCATTATGCTTGACGGGCGCGACCTGCGGGAACTCTCGCTGGAATCGCTCTCCAACCAGATCGGCATGGTGACCCAGGAGACCTACCTGTTCCACGACACCATCCGCACGAACCTTGTCTACGCGAAACTGGATGCCTCTCAGGCGGACCTGGAAAAAGCCTGCCGCACGGCGAACATCCACAATTTCATTGCCAACCTGCCCGACGGCTACGATACCATCGTGGGCGAACGCGGTTACAGATTGAGCGGCGGGGAGAAGCAACGCCTGGCGCTGGCGCGCGTGCTGCTGAAGGATCCGCGCATCCTTGTGCTGGATGAAGCCACCAGCAGCCTGGACAGCGAATCGGAAGCCCTGATCCAGGAAGCGATGAAGACGGTGATGGCCAAACGCACGAGCATCGTCATCGCGCACCGCCTGAGCACCATCCTCGCGGCTGACCAGATCCTGGTGATCGACCGCGGTCAGGTGCTGGAACGCGGCACCCACGCGGAATTGTTAGAAATGAATGGCCTGTATACGCAGCTCTACAACACGCAATTCAAGAAGGGCGAAGAGGGGTAAACACCCCCGTTGGCTGAGCCTGCCTGCACTGCATGTTTTTTGCAGGTGTCGAAGCCACACCCGTGCGCGAATGGCATAATCATCCCCCTTGCCCGCCCTCGCCTGCACTGCAGACAACGCAGTTCGGTGCAAGTGTCGACAAGCTCAGGGCTCGGAATACTCCGATGGCTGAGCTTGTCGAAGCCATGAGCCTGCCTGCACCACACGATTTTCTTGCAGGTGCTGAAGCCATACACCGACACAACAGATACTTTCCTTACCCTTGCCCGCCCTCGCCTGCACTGCAGAAAACGCAGTGCGGTGCAAGTGTCGACAAGCTCATGGCTCGGAATACCCCGATGGCTGAGCTTGTCGAAGCCATGAGCCTGCCTGCACCACACGATTTTCTTGCAGGTGTCGAAGCCAAAAGCCGAATAAGCCTGGCCCGAATTCCGCGCCACGCAGCGGACGATGTATCCGGAAAGGATGTGACCGCGCAGCCCTCGTGTTTCCGCCCGAATGCAACGCCCCTACAAGTTAAATAATACCGGGCGGGTTTTGTCACCCACCCGGCTCATCAACCAATCTTACTTACACCACATACGCGTACAGCAGTTGATCCAGCACCTCGCCGTCTTTGATGGCACTGCGGCGCATGGTACCTTCCAGCACAAAACCGGCTTTCTCCAGCACCTTCGCTGACCCGATGTTGTAGGCAAAAGGCACGGCGAACACACGGGTCAACCCGTGCGTTTTGATGGCGTACTCCGTCACCGCCTTCGCGGCCTGCGAGACGATACCCCGTCCCCAGTAGGGTTCACCCAGCCAGTAGCCGATCTCAGCTGAGACCCGCTCAATATCAGAATGCAGCACAAAACCGATGCCGCCAACAGCCACATCGTCAACACATATCGCGAAGTTGGTCTCGGGATTCAAGCTCATGGAGTGTTCCACAAACCACTTACCATTCTCCAGCGTATAAGGGTAGGGAAACCCATCACGCATATTCTTCGAAATGTTGCGGTTGTTGGCGTTTTCGGTGATCGATTCAATGTCCGTGATCCGGTAGGAACGGACGGAGCAATTCTTCAATTCGATGTTCATGGTAGATCCTTATAGCGATAACAATTATGATCCGACAGGATAATCATATCCTTCGATGATGATCAGGTCACCCGATGAGACAGGCGTGCGGAATGCCTTGGCCCGCTGGTATTCGGGGGAGTAATAGCACTCCCGCGCGGCTTCATAGCTGGGGAATTCCATCACCACGTTGCGTGACAGGCTGGTTCCTTCGGGGTTCTCAAATTTGCCGGCGCGCACCAGGTGACGGGCGCCGTACTTTTTGAAGGCTTCCACATTGGCGGCAAGGTAATCTTTGTATTTTTCGGCGTCAGTGACGTCCAACCGTACAATCCAGTATCCCTTTGGCATGGCTGTTCTCCTGATCATCCCCGGTGTTCCGGGGGAAATAAAGACAGGCCGTGAGGCTCAGTCTTTGAGTTTGTCAATTTTGAAATACACCGGGCGGGTGCCATCGGTGCAGCAGGCGATGATCGTGTCGCCGCCTTCGTACCACATGCCGAAATTGCCGTCGGCAAAGTACGCGCTGACCACCTTGTAGATGTCGTCCCACGCCCAGGCGCAGAACCCGGCCGGCATGCCGCTGACGGCGTCAGCGATAAACTCCTGCCCTTCTTTAAAGACCTCGCAGGTGGAGAGGGTCTTCTTGCGTTCCTTCTCCACGTACAGGTCAACGTATTCCTTATTAAATGACGTTTTGAGTACGGTGATCTTTACGCGCGCCATGAAATAATCCTATCTTCATTACCTTAAATGCGTTTCTTCCATCAGTTTTTTCGCCCAGGCGCCTTTGTCAATATGCGGCGGCTGAAATGCATTCATCTGATCCAGCAGGCTTTCAGGTTCACGGTCCACCAGGATCATTTTTCGCGGCACGTCACCAATGAAACGCTCGCCGACCGCGTGGTCCAGGAAATTAAAGAGGCCGTCATAGTACCCGTCGGTATTCAAGAAAGCGCAGGGTTTTCTATGGATTCCCAGTTGAGACCAGGTGATCACCTCAAATATCTCTTCGATGGTGCCCAGCCCGCCCGGCATCGCGATAAATCCGTCTGCCAGTTCAGCCATGCGGGCTTTGCGTTCGTGCATGGTATCAACTACTTCCAGGTTATCCAGGCTGGTCAACGCCACTTCCATCTTAACCAGTTGACGGGTAATCACGCCGGTCACGTCGCCGCCGCCTTCAAGGCAGGAACGGGCCACCTGGCCCATCAACCCCACGTTGCCGCCGCCGTAAACCAGCGTCAATTGCCGGCGCGCCAGGGCCAGGCCCAGATCGTGGGCAGCTTCAAGATAATTCGTCCCATTGCCGGGACTGGAACCGCAAAACACACAAACTTGTTGCATTCACTCCCCTTTCACAACTGTGAGAGGAACATCTAACCCGCTTTAAAAAATGTATCGCACCAGTATACCCAATTTTTTGTAGAATATACCTTATACAAACTCATTAACTTTTTTTTCAACCGGGAGTATCGTTGTTCCAGCAAGGAGATAATCAATGACACATTTATTTGACCCATTAACCATCCGCGGCGTAACGCTGCGTAACCGCGTCGGCGTATCGCCGATGTGCATGTACAGTTATGAGAACGGCCTGTCAAATGACTGGCAGGTGACCCACCTCGGTGCGCGGGCTGTCGGCGGCGCCGGCCTGGTGATCGCCGAAGCTACAGCCGTTGACCCCGCCGGGCGCATCACCCCGCACGACGCCGGCCTGTGGTCGGATAAACACATTGAGCCGCTGACCCGAGTCACAAAGGTGATCAAGGCGCACGGCGCGGTGCCGGGAATCCAGATCGGTCACGCCGGGCGCAAAGCCAGCACCAACCGTCCGTGGACGGACAACGGCCAGCCTATACCGGCGGATGCCCCGAATGGTTGGCCGGTGGTGGGCCCTAGCCCGGTGGCTTTCAACTGCGGGTACCAGGTGCCGCGTGAACTGACGGTTGATGATATCCACGCCATCCAGAACCAGTTCCGTGACACAGCCCGCCGAGCGCTGGCCGCCGGCTTTGAGTGGCTGGAAGTTCACGCCGCTCACGGTTACCTTCTGCACAATTTTTACTCACCGCTCTCCAACCACCGCATGGATGACTACGGTGGCAGCTTCGAGAACCGGGTGCGCATGCTCATCGAAACGGTACGCGCCGTACGCCAGGTATGGCCGGAGAACCTGCCGCTGGCCGTGCGCATCTCAGCCACCGATTGGACGGACGGCGGATGGTCAGTGGATGATTCCGTCAAACTGGCGCCCATGTTGAAAGCCGAAGGTGTTGACCTGGTGGACTGCTCCTCCGGCGGCAATGTGCATGGCGCGAAGATCCCAACCGGGCCGGGGTACCAGGTACCGCTAGCCGAAGCCGTTCGCGACGCTGGAATTTTAACAGCCGCCGTGGGATTGATCACTCTGCCCGAACAGGCGGAAGAAATCATCCATGATGAGCAGGCGGATATTGTTCTATTGGGGCGTGAGATGCTGCGCAACCCGTACTGGGCGCTGCAGGCCGCACAAAAGTTGGGCCAGGTGGTGGACGTCCCGCCCCAGTATTTGAGAGCCTTCTAAGTTTTCACGCAAGGATTTTTCGAAACTAACGCAGGGGCGGGTTCAAAATCCGCCCCTGTTTCTGTTTTTTTTTTATATCCTGTGATCGGGCTTTCGGATTCATATCCTCATGGGATAAAGGGATGCTTCCCTTCGGTCAGCATGACAGTGGAACGCCCGGCGGTCATCGGCGAATGTGTTTCATACCTCAACATCACACATGACCA
>CAYQTY010000267.1:0-4587 GCA_964420535.1 uncultured Leptolinea sp.
GGACCGATTTGCTATACTGATCCTGAGCTTTGATCAACCCATATTTTTCCAGAAATCTGAACTTCGGTATATAATCTTTTTGGCTATGAACCAGAACTTCTCTCGTTTACCCGTTCTTCTTACCGCTCTCTTTCTGGTTGTTTCGGGTGTGGGCGGACTATCCGTAATCATTATTAATACTGTTCCTACACTGGGTCCGCGCTGGTTGTTTTACTTCTTTTTATTTCTCGCACTGGCAGGTTTCAGCTTGCCAGTCACCGATTTTTTGAACCGCCGTTTCCCCACAAAGCCCCGGGCAGGTGCTAATATTGTCATCCGTCAGGCAGTCTGGGTAGGTGTCTATGGCTGCATCATCACCTGGCTACAATTCGGACGAATCCTGAATTCAGGACTGGTTCTCTTTCTGGCTATAGGTTTGATCACCATCGAATTCCTTCTCCGCATGAACGAACGTAGCCATTACTTTGTCCCGGATGATGATGAAAACTGATCCTTCCGGTATTCCAGGTGTTGACAGAATACTCAACCATACCGGAATTGAACCTCTAATAACGCGATTTGGCCGTCAACTGGTTGTAGATGAAACACGAAGCGTTCTTCAGGATATCCGAAACGATGTATTACTTGGAGGCCCAATCCCGGAGGTTGATCACATCATCGGGGAACTCGCTGAGCGAATGATCAACCTGGTCCGCGAAAGTACAGTCCCGGTAATCAACGCGACGGGGGTTATTCTGCATACTAACCTGGGACGGGCCCCACTAAGCGCAAACGCGGTAAGCGCTATTTCACAAATATCTTTGGGATATTCCACGCTGGAGTTTGACCTGACTTCAGGCACCCGGGGTAAGCGGACAACCCATATAGAAACACTATTCCGGAAATTGCTGGGAGTAGAAGAAGCGCTGGTGGTCAACAATAACGCGGCAGCGGTGCTGCTTATTCTTTCAGCACTGGCTTCAAGAAAAAAAGTGATCATCTCACGAGGTCAACTTGTTGAAATCGGTGGAGGTTTCAGGATACCCGATATCATGAAATTGTCCGGCGCGAAATTGGTTGAGATTGGAACCACCAATCAAGTGCATCTTGAGGATTATGAGCGGGCTATTCTGGCTGGCGCTGAAATGATCCTTTTCGTTCACCCATCCAATTTCCGGATCAAGGGTTATTTTAGTGAACCTACGCTGGAAGATATTGTCAGGATTGGACATAAATACAATATCCCTGTGATTGAAGACCTGGGGTCTGGTGCCTTGCTGGATACTTCAATGTATGGAATGGCTCACGAGCCAACTGTGCAGGAATCGATACGGACCGGGGTGGATGTCGTATGTTTTTCCGGTGACAAATTGTTAGGCGGGCCTCAAGCAGGCTGCATCCTGGGAAAATCGTCATACCTGCAGAAGATCAAAAAACATCCACTTGCCAGAGCAGTACGATCAGATAAGACCCTGATCGCCAGCCTGGAAGCCACACTTATTACGTATGTAAAAAACCGCGCAGTAGAAGAGATCCCTGTCTGGAAAATGGTTCACGCTGATCTTGGAGGATTAAAAAACCGGATCGAATATTGGATTGAAAACCTTGGCTATGGCGAAATCCGCGAAGGCAAGTCAACATTGGGCGGCGGAAGTATGCCGGAAGAAGAAATGCCAACCTGGCTGTTGACAATTAGAGTGGAAAAGCCCGACCTTTTGTTGAAAATTCTCCGGTCACAAAACCCGGCGGTGGTGGCTATTATCCAGGATGGGCTTGTGTGTTTTGACCCCCGAACAGTGTTTCCGGAACAAGATCTGGTTCTGGTATCATGCATATCACAATCACTTACACTTTATAGAAAAAGACAAAAATCATGAAAACACAGATAGATGAAATCCTTAAAAAGAATGATATCGCGGCTGTCTATGTAACCGGTTCGGCCGACCATAACCCGGCTATGCGGTATTTCACAGGAAATGTACATGTTTCCCAGGGTGCGTTAGTGATCAGGCAGGGAGAAAAACCGGTTTTGTTCTTCAACCCGATGGAACGCGAAGAAGCTGCTCGAACCGGGCTTGATTTGCAGCCATTCGCCAATCACCCTTATTCCAGCCTGGTCAAAGAGACGAATGGCGACAAATCGAAAATTGAAGCCCGGCGCATTGCCCACATTCTGGAAGATTGCGGTGTGACAAAGGGCAAGGTGGTTTTTTATGGACAGTGGGATGCGGGCAAAGCGTTCTCGACCATAAAGAACCTGGGCGAATACCTTCCAGAAATCGAAGCATTAGCAGACTGGGATGAGACAATCCTTTTCAAAGCGATGAATACCAAAGACGATGATGAACTGGCACAGGTACGAGCGATGGGAAAAATCACCACAGATGTGGTTGCCCGGACGGCGGAATTTCTGAGCCGGCAAAAAGCATCTGGAAATCTGCTTGTTGATCGTGACGGTAACCCTGTGACAATCGGGCATGTCAAGCAGAAGATCAATCTCTGGCTGGCAGAAGCCGGAGCGGAAAACCCTGAAGCCACCATCTTCTCTCTGGGTCGGGATGCCGGCATTCCACATTCAACCGGAAAAGATACCGAAGGTCTGCGGCTGGGTGAAACGATTGTTTTTGATATCTTTCCCTGCCAGTTTGGCGGCGGTTACTTCTATGATTTCACCCGTACCTGGTGCCTGGGTTGTGCCCCGGACTCTGTGCTTGCACTGTATGATGATGTTAAGAAGGTTTATGACAAGCTTATCGCTGAACTTAAACCTGGAGAACTGTTTCACACTTATCAGGAACGCACATGTGAATTATTTGAAAATATGGGTCACCCGACTGTTAAAACGCAGAAAGGCACGGAGAGCGGATACAACCATTCGATCGGGCATGGTGTGGGACTGCGGATTCACGAGAAACCCTGGTCCGGTGACAGCGCGGATGAGACGGATGTGCTGATACCGGGAGCTGTTTTCACCATTGAGCCCGGATTGTATTATCCTGAAAAAGGAATGGGCGTACGCATTGAAGATACATTTTGTGTCAACCATAATGGATTTATAGAGCGTCTGGCGGAATATCCGTACAATCTGGTTTTGCCGGTCAAATCTTGACCGTATAATTATGACAATAACCGACATGAAACCTGCGAGAATTTTGGCTATTGAATCATCCTGTGATGAAACCGCTGCCGCCGTAATTGAGAACGGCAGCCTGTTGCTATCCAATACAGTAGCCACCCAGATTGAGCTGCATAAAAAATTTGGGGGTGTTTTTCCGGAAGTGGCATCACGCCAGCATACATTGAGCATTTACCCGGTTGTGGAAGAAACGTTGCAAAACGCCCACCTGTGCTGGGATGACATTGATGCCATTGCGGCAACACGTGGTCCGGGACTGGCTGGGTCTCTGGTAGTAGGCTTTAATACGGCAAAAGGTATTGCTCTGGCTCGCAATTTGCCATTGATCGGTGTTAATCATCTGGAGGGGCACATCTATTCCTCCTGGGTAAGGCCGGCAAATGTTGACCGTTTCACGCCGCCTGAATTTCCGGTGATGGCTTTACTTGTATCGGGTGGTCACACCGAACTGAATTTGATGGAAGATCACCTGAATTACCGGCGGTTGGGTGCCACTCTTGATGACGCGGCAGGTGAGGCGTTTGATAAAGTAGCCCGGTTACTTAACCTTGCCTATCCGGGCGGCCCCTCCATTCAGAAGGCTGCCGAAACCGGAAACAACATGGCATTCAATTTTCCGCGCGCCAAAATGGACGGCGGTTATGACTTTTCCTTTAGCGGATTGAAAACCGCGGTTTTGCGTACAATAAAACAATTGGAAAGTGAAGAGAAAGAAATTCCCGTATCCGATATGGCTGCCAGTTTTCAGGCTGCCGTGGTGGATGTTTTACTCGCAAAAACCCTGGCGGCTGCACGGCAGTATCAGGTGAAGAGCATCGTGGTGGCTGGGGGGGTGTCCGCCAATAAAGCGCTTCGCACCGCTTTCACCGGGCAGGGTGAATTTCCTGTTCACATACCCCCGCTATATTTATGCACCGATAACGCGGCAATGATCGCAGCCGCAGGCTATTTCAGGTTCGTCAACGGGCACACCGATACATTGGATATGGATGTGTTGCCAAATTGGCCTCTGAGCCGAAACATGTAACTCAAATTTCTTCAGTTCCCGTTCAACAGGAGAAAAAATGGACGCCAAAGTTGTCTGGAAAGGCCGGATGAGCTTCAGCGGTTCTTCTGATTCTGACTTCTGGGTTCCCCTGGGTACATCCTCTGAACTCGGAGGTGATGGTGACGGATTCCGCCCCATGGAATTGATAGCCATCGGGCTTGCCGGATGTACGGCTATGGATGTGATATCCATACTGGAGAAGAAGCGTCAAAAGGTGGTTCGATTTGAAGTCAAAGTCCACGCGGAGAAAGCGCAGGAGCATCCGAAGGTTTTCACCGGGATTGAAATTGAATACATAATTCATGGTGAAGATATTGACCGTGCTGCCGTGGAACGGGCTGTCGAATTATCTGAAACGAAATATTGTCCCGCGCAGGCCATGCTGGGCAAGGCTGTACCGATAACACACCGGATAACAATCGAA
>CAYQTY010000267.1:4597-5042 GCA_964420535.1 uncultured Leptolinea sp.
TGGCCGTTTAACGGGGGGCTTCCGATTGAATCTGAGTGGCTATGTCAGAGGATTCGCTGGCTTCGACTGTGCGGCTGTACTTTGTTAAAGAGCCTTTGTATGCCTGGGAGCCATCTTTTGCCACCCAGCCTTCCAGATCAAACGGGATCGGACTATCTGCCAGTATCCATTCGCCGTTGAATTTGCGGGCGATATGGATGTGGGTACCAGTCGCATGACCACCTTCACAGGAAGGCCGGCCGAGACGGTCACCCGATTTTACAATCGCACCGGTTTTTACCATATCCGCGGATGCAAGATGAAGGTAAAAAATATTCCAGCCTGTTCGTTCATCACCGTCACCGTCGAGGTCCAAGACCGCGATGGCCGGTTCTGCACGGGCGATTACGCCATCCGCCATGGCTACGACAATTTCATTGGAAACCGCGCAGCCACCTACTACCGC
>CAYQTY010000268.1:0-1229 GCA_964420535.1 uncultured Leptolinea sp.
CCCACCCAGACGGGCCTCTTCGGTGCCGACATGCTGGTGGATATCAGCAACGACGGACCCGTCACCATCATTCTGCGCGATGAGTAAACTTTACGCCTGAGCGGAAAATTCCCCGCTCCAGCATAACATATCGATCTGTACCGCCGCCGCCCCGTGTTTCAGGGCGGCGTTCGCGTCTTCCATAGTGCACACGCCCCCGAGGATGACCGGCATGTTGAGCCCGCGCAGCTTTAGCAGTCCCTCAAGCATCTGCGGGAACAACCCCGGACCATGCAGCCGCCCGTGGACCAGCTTTCCGGTGGATGTTGTCAACGCGCCCCGGGGTGTGCCGAGCGTCACCGCGCTGACAAACCCCGGCAGCGACGTGAACAACCGGGGATCTTCCCCCAACGAGATATGCGCCTCCAGTGGTTTTTCACCGCGCGCGGCTGTCAACAGCTGGCGGGCCCAGTCAACCGGGCAGGCTGGCGGGAGGCCGAGTTCAATCGCCGCCACCCCTTCCAATTCTTCCATGTCACGCACCATGCCCCGCAGTTCGTCAGGATCCTGGCTGATCAGGTGAACCCACACCGGCGAACCGGTCTGTTCCCAGTGGCTAGCATACGCCCGCCGGACGGCTTTCCATCCGTCATTCGGCAAGCCGGTATGCAGCAGGAAACCACCGGGAAACGGCCAGAGAGCGCGGTCAACGGAAGGCAGATGCGCACGCCAACTCACCGGGTTGGTGACAAAGACCGCGCCCTCCGGCAGCCGCTGCGTCCGGGGAGAGAACCCCAGCGTGCCGGCCTGGTTCATCCATTGGGACGGCAGGTCAATTTCAATCCGGTCGCTGCTATCCATCAGATATCCAGCTCCGTCAACCGGAATACCGGCCCGTCTGAGCAGGCGTTCTTCCAGCCATGCTTTGTTTTTACCGCGCACACCCCGCATTCCGCCGTCCCATGGCAGGCCATAGGTGTATCGATCAGTACCTGGATGTTGCGTTTGGCGCTGGCAGTTTCGCCGCGGGTGACCATGCCCTTCCACACCGGCAGATGGTCAATGGAGGTGTCCCCGATGATACAGTCAGCCCAGGCGCAGGCATCCGGCAATTCATCGCGGGTCAGCAATTCCACCTCGGGTGAAATGTCACCTGGTAGGCTATACGAAAAGAGTGCGGCTTCCCCGCCCGCTGCCAGCACGGCTCCGGCAGCCGGAAGAAGCCGCAATGGATTATCGGTAGCTGACAC
>CAYQTY010000268.1:1239-5034 GCA_964420535.1 uncultured Leptolinea sp.
CAACAATCGCCGCGCGGATGGTGGCACCGCGAAACCTTTTCCCATCGGATGACGCACAGATAGTGAAATACCCGGCTGCCAGTTGACGGGCAACTCCCGCGCGGGAGTGAAATCCGCGCCGTCCATCCCGCAGGGGAACAGTGTGACCGGGAGTATGTCACCTTCGGCTCTGGCAGAAAGGTATTGTCCCGGTTGAACCGCTGATTGAAATGCCGGGGCAAAATGAAGGCAAACCGCGCTGCCATTCATATAAATTTCTGATACAAAAACCTGTGTAAGCTTCATCGTTGGGAATATATCACATTGTATAATTTAATTTACGCAGTTATTTAAAGGAGAGAGAATGGACATCGCTTCATTAGTTGTTATTATCAGTTCGGCTGCCTGGTTGGCAGTCATTGCGACAATTCTTGTGATCGTGGTTCAGGCGTCACGCGGCAGGCCAATGGCGAAAGGCGGACTTGTGCTGCTGATCGTGGCGCTTACGGCGATCGTCCTTTCCACCATCAGCGCCGGTCTGGTTTTTATTGAGCCGGACAAACGTGGTGTAGTGATTTCCGCGGTTGCGCCTAAAGGGTATCGGGAAGAAGCCCTCACCCCGGGCTTGCATTGGATCATCCCGTTCGCGGAAAATGTTGTCCAATATTCCATCAGCCGGCAGACCTATACCATGAGCATCGCGCCGAGTGAGGGGGTAAATATTGGTGACGATTCCATCACCGCCCGTACATCAGACGGGCAGGAAATCTATGTGGACGCGTCTGTCATCTTTGCCATTGACCCGTCACAGGTGGTCAAAGTTCACATCATGTGGAAGGACCGTTATGGCGACGAGTTGGTTCGCGCTCAAGCCCGCGGTGTGATCCGAGATGTGGTGTCACAGTACCGGGTGGAAGAGGTTGTCACCACCAAACGGTTTGAAATGGCGGAGAAACTCCGCACTACCATGGCATCAGAATTAAATGAAAACGGTCTGACGCTTGTCGATTTTATTCTGCGCAATATCACCTTCTCGCCGGAATACGCCGCCTCTGTAGAACAGAAACAGATTGCCGAACAGACGGCCCAGCAGGCGAAATTTGTTGTGGAACAGAAACGCCAGGAAGCCGAACAGGCCCGTCAAACAGCCCAGGGCGCCGCTGATGCATCTGTTATCCGCGCCAAAGGTGAAGCCGAAGCCCGCATCATTGAAGCCCAGGCGGAAGCCCAGTCACTGGATTTGATTGCCAGGGCGCTGCGATCCAACCCGAACCTGCTCACGTACCAGTACATCACCAAACTCTCGCCTACGGTTGAGACCATGTTCCTGCCGAGCAACGCGCCCTTTGTGTTCCAATTGCCCAATTCGGGATTGAATACAACCACCCCGTAGTACAATAGTTCTTATGGATCTTTTCGGTCAGGCGCTGGAAAACCGCATGAAAAACGAAGCCCCGTTGGCTGAGCGCATGCGCCCGCGCACCATGGATGAATTTGTCGGCCAGGAGCATATCACCGCTCCTGGCCGCCTTCTTCGCCGCGCCATTGAGGCAGACCGGCTATTCTCTTCTATCCTGCTGTACGGGCCTCCAGGCACCGGGAAAACCACGCTCGCCCGCATTGTGGCCAACCACACGGAAGCGTATTTTGAAAGTATTTCCGCCGTGCTGGCCGGTGTGCCTGAACTGCGCCGGGTGATCCAGAGCGCGGAAGACCGCCGCAAGCTGAATAATCGGCGCACCCTGCTCTTTGTGGATGAAGTCCACCGCTGGAATAAAGCCCAGCAGGATGCCCTGCTCCCACACGTGGAACGCGGCCTTGTCACCCTGATCGGCGCCACCACCCAGAACCCGTATTTTGAAGTCATCCCGGCGCTGGTATCACGTTCGCGCATCTTCGAACTTGGTCCGCTGAAAGACCAGGACCTGGAAAATATACTTGATTCTGCATTGAATGATAAAGAACGCGGATACGGCAACCTGTCGATTGACCTGCCGGACGAAGCACGCGCCCATCTGATTGACATGGCCAATCATGACGCGCGCAACCTGCTGAACGCGCTCGAACTGGCCGTGGAAACAACCCACCCGTCCGACGATCTGGTTATCCACATCACTCTGGATATCGCTCAGGAATCCATACAAAAACGCACCCTCGCCTACGATAAAAAGGGCGACAACCATTACGACACGATCTCTGCTTTCATTAAATCCGTGCGCGGCTCAGACCCTGACGCCGCCCTCTACTGGCTGGCAAAAATGCTGGCCGCGGGTGAAGACCCGCGCTTCATATTGCGCCGGTTGGTGGTATTGGCCAGCGAAGATATCGGTCTGGCCGATCCGCAAGGGCTCGTGGTCGCCGCGTCGGCGGTCACTGCGTTTGAGTTTATCGGCATGCCGGAAGGTATTTACCCCATCACGGAAGCCACCCTGTATCTGGCAACCGCGCCCAAAAGCAATTCTGCCATGGGCGTGTATGCCGCGCAGGAACGCATTCAAAAAGAAGGAATGGGTGCCGTGCCCATTCACCTCATGGATTCAAGCCGAGACGCGGCAGGTTTTGGGCACGGTGAAGGATATCTTTACCCCCATGACTTTCCCGGCCACTTTATCCCGCAGGAATACCTTCCCGGGTCGGTGAATGGCACACAATTCTACCAACCATCCGATCAGGGCTATGAACGGATCATCTCCGAACGGTTGGACCAATGGCACCGGCAGGTTGAAGCCGCCCGGATTCCGTCAAAAGGGAAAAAGGATAAATAAACATGCCCACGTTGATCCTTGCCCGCCATGGGGAGACAGATGTGATCGGCAAGAAATTGACCGGCCGGATTACCGGCATTCACTTGAATGCCAACGGCCGGAAACAGGCTACCCTGATCGCTGAAGCGTTATCCGGACAGACCATACATGCCATTTTCAGCAGCCCGCTGGAACGCGCCGCGGAAACCGCGAAGCCGCTCTCTGAAACCTGCGGAATACCCGTCAGTCCCCATAGCGGTCTGACAGAAATCAATTTCGGCGCCTGGCAGGGAAAACCGTATAAGCAACTCCAGAAGCTGAAGCTCTGGGAAGCGGTTCAAAACACTCCATCCAGGGTGACATTCCCCGCGGGCGAATCGTTTGTCACCGCGCAACAGCGTATCGTTGCCAGCCTGGATGAGATCATGTCTGTAATGGGCGAGAACGATCTGGCCGTATGTTTCTCTCACTGTGACCCCATCCGCCTTGCCCTGGCATACTACTTCAATATGGGGTTGGATGATTTCCAACGTTTGACGATTGATCCCGGTTCATTATCGGTCATCCACCGGGATAACATGAAGCCGCGCCTGGGGCGCATCAACTTCTCTCCTGGAATTGAACCAGCGGATATTATAAAAAGAGACTGATCCTTAGAGCAGAAATTCCGGGGGATCCGTCTCTTTTTCTTAGTCGGATGGCAGGTTGAAATAATTATAGATGGCCCGTGATATCTGGGCATACATAATATTGGTCGGATCAAAGACCACCTGAACGGGGTGATACAGGAAAACTGTGATCACATAATTACCGCCCGGCGAGTAGACAATCCCCGCGTCCTGCATAAAGTGGATCACACCATCTGTGGGATCTGTCACCCAGCCGTGTTTGTGGGCGAATTGGGTTCCCTCAGGCAGACCTGCTTCAAGCAGTACGCCGATTTTATTCTTGGCCAGATAAGCCACCATCTGACGGCATTCGTTCTGGCTGATCTCGCCTTTGAAAGCCGCCGCGAAAGTCCCGCCGCCGGTACTCGCGCAATCATAGATATCACTGAGCAATAAACCCATTT
>CAYQTY010000269.1:0-3918 GCA_964420535.1 uncultured Leptolinea sp.
ATGAAATCGGGCGGGACTTCCGCAATGAAGGCATTTCCTTCAAACACAACCCCGAGTTCACCCAGCTGGAATTCTATTGGGCTTACGCGGATTATCTCAAGGTGATGGAACTCACTGAGAATATGGTGGCCTATATCTGTGATAAAGTGCTTGGCACCCGCAAGGTGATGTTTGACGGCAAGGAGCTGGATTTCAACCCGCCCTGGAACCGTGTTGAACTCCGCCAGGGATTGATCGATGCGGCCGGTATCGATATTGCCGCGCACCCAACCGACGAGAGCCTCGAAGCGGCCATGGTCGCGAAAGGTATCAAAGTCAAACCCGGAATGCCCCGCGGCAAGCTGATCGACCAGTTGATCGGCGATTACCTGGAGTGCAATTTCGTTCAGCCGACCTTCTTGTATGATTACCCGCGCGATATCTCTCCCCTGGCTAAGAATAAACCCGGCGATCCCTCCACAGTGGAACGTTTCGAAGGGTTTGTGGGTGGGATGGAATTGTGCAATGCATTCACCGAATTGAATGAGCCCATGGAACAGGAATCCCGTTTTCTTGAAATGGGCCGCGAATATGGCGCCGAAGATGAAGAACGCCATCCCATGGATGAAGATTATCTCAACGCCATGTCGTACGGTATGCCGCCCTGCGGCGGTTTCGGCATGGGCATTGACCGCCTCACCATGCTGCTGGCCGATAAAAAGACTATCCGTGAGGTAATTTTGTTCCCGCATCTGCGGTCAGTCACAGAAGAATAACCTTTTTGCTCATAACGAAGAGGTCTCCCGTTATCGGGAGACCTCTTTTGGTTACTTATTTCAAATACTAATCCCTGTTTTCCGTTACATCAAATGAAGCATCCTGCGACCGAAATGGTTACTAAACTTTGAATTGTGACACAGCGTTCTTCAATTGCTGGGCCATTTCGGACAAAGCCTGAGCGGATGCCGTCACTTCTTCCACCTGGGCGCTCATTTCTTCGGTTGACGCGCTCACTTCCTCAATGGCTGCGCTGTTTTCTTCGCTGACACTGGCAATGTTCTCAATAGACTGGGTCACTTCCTGCGATCCGGCGGCCATCTCTTCTGTTGCCGCCGTGTTTTCTTCCACCACGGCTGAAACAGAATCCATTGCAGATACAAGTTCGTTGGCTGATTTGTTCATCTCATCCATGGCATTGGCCGCCTGTTCGGTCTGTTTGGCCACATCTTCCACTGCTTTCAAAATGCTTTCCAGCGCCTCGCCAGCCTGGGATCCTTTTTCTACACCTTTTTCCACCTCCAACGAACCTTCTTCCATCGCGCTGACAGCTTCATTGACGGTCTGTTGGATACCTTTGATCAAATCCGCGATCTCCCGGGTGGCATTGGCTGAGCGTTCCGCCAATTTGCGCACTTCATCGGCTACCACGGCGAAACCTTTGCCGTGCTCACCGGCCCGGGCCGCTTCAATGGCGGCGTTCAACGCCAGAAGGTTTGTCTGGCTGGCAATATCTTCGATCGTCTCCAGGATCATGCCGATTTGCGCGGAGCGCTTGCCCATCTCTTCCACTTTTTGCGCCGATGCTCCCACTTTGGCTTTGATGGACTGCATACCCTGAACCGTCTCTTCCACGATGGCTGTGCTGACGCGGGCAGTGCGGGCGGTTTCACTTGAACTGTTTGTGGATAGCCGGGTATTTTCAGCAACCTGTTCAATAGCTTTTGTTAATTGCCCGGTAATAGTTGAGGCTGATGTGATGGCTGTCGCTTGATCCTGCGCTCCGCGCGCCACACCGTCAATCGCCCGGCCCATTTGTTCCACAGATCCTGCCGTTTTACTCACACTTTCGCTCTGCATCGTGGTGCCGCGGGCTACCTGCTGAATGGTTGTGGCAATCTGCGAGGTGGCCTGTTCCGCTTGAGTGGCAGCCCGGGTTAATTCTTCAGAAGCCAGATCAAGTTGACCGGCATTTTCCATGACCTGTGATAGTGCCCGGCGGAGGTTGCCTGTCATATTGACAAAGGCATGGCCAAGGGTGTCACCATCATCTTTGGGTTGAACCTCTACGGTGAAATCCCCTTCAGCCATGTGTTCGGCTGTAACCGCCATTGATTTCTGATAGTCTATCATCTCGCGGAACGAATTGGCCAGGATACCCACTTCGTCTTTTCCTTTGTGCTTCACTTCCTGATCGATGTGTCCCAGAGATAGTTCGCGGGCGGTGTTGGCCATGACCGCGATCGGTGTTGAAATTTGCCGGGCGAATAAGAAACCGATAACACCTACAAGGATAGCCAGTATGGAAATCAGGAGAATTAATCCATCACGAATCATGTTGATCATGGAAAGAGCTTCATCAACATCCTGCTCCATGATCAAACCCCAATTCTGGCTGGGGATACGTGTATATGAGCCGATTACATTGTCACCGTGGAAATTCTTATACTCGGAAGCGCCTTCACGCCCGGCGAGAATTTCCTGTACGGCAAATGATTCGACCTTCAGTTCCAATTCCGTGCGATCCTTGATCAATTCTTCCGCTTTGTATTGCTCTGAAAACCGTGAAGGAGAGATCATTAACCCTTCACTGTTGATCAGGTACGAATCTCCTGTTTCGCCGACCATGCTCGTTTTCAAAAGTTCACTGATATACGTCATCGGGACAGAACCACAAACTACTCCGACAACCTGATCATTATTTTTTACTGGCACGGCAAAAATAATACTCACCGCACCTGTTTGCCGAGAAATGACCGGGGGGGAAATGTTGGCCTCGCCTTTGATGGCTTTTTTGAAGTAATCACGCGCTGATAAATCAATAACCCCCTCGTTGCTGTTGGCAATGGTGATTCCATCCGGACCGAGAACGAAAATTCCTTCGTACTCGCCCCACTCTTTTACGTAAGAGTCCAACGCTGGTTTGGCCTTTTCCGGGTCCATAGATCGGATGCGTTCGGCGCTGGCAATCACATTCATGTCCTGTTGAATTCCAGTTATCCAGTTTTCAATGGAATCCCTTTGGATGACGGCCGAACGGTTAAATTCCGTGTATACATTTGTTTTTAATCGTGGTTTGGTTTGAAAGAATATTGCCGTGCCCACTATAAAAAGTGGAATGATCGACATTGCCAGAAATAGCAGTGTCAACCTTCCATTTAGAGAAACAAACCATTCCCTGAAGCGATTGTTTTTACGGGATGAGACAGAAACATTGGCCATATTATCTCCTTAATGTAATGGCAGCAACAGAAAACCTGCATTTATTATTTTTTGGAGCCGCAAAAAAATGTAGCCCGATGATCGCACAATTTTCGTCAAATCATAATAATCCCGCCTCACAGTAGAACGGGAAAAATTCAACTATTTATATTTAAGCAGAAAACGGGCTCATTTTGAGTAAAAACAGAGTTAATTTATCAATAAAAATCCTATAAAGCAAAAAACTAAGCGTTTAGTCGAATGTTTTCAGATTCTAGAGGATTATAGGTAATACCCTGGATGTGTAGAAGAAAGGTGAACTGAGAAATGGTATGAACGAAAGCGAAGTTGCCTGACGATCGTAGAGTATGGAATAACCGGCAGTGATCTCTTGATTTGATCAAAAAAACTGCGGGAAAAAAACATTGGAAAAACCTTGCGCAAAGCACCGGAAGGTTCCCCAAAAAAGGAATTTATAAATTTCGAACTTCCATTGACACTATAATCGTGAATGCCGGTTTCGTTTTTATCAGAATAACTTCAAGAAATGATAGAAAATTTAGATGGAGGGTGAAAATGATCTACTCCCTTACGCTAAACCCAGCGGTTGACCGCGAATTGACCGTCCATGCGGTGGAATTTGACACCGTGCTGCGGGCGGTGGATTCGAGGATCGACGTTGGTGGAAAGGGTTTCAACGTCTCACGCCAGCTTAAAGAACTCGGGGCCGCGAGCATGGCC
>CAYQTY010000269.1:3928-4997 GCA_964420535.1 uncultured Leptolinea sp.
CTTGCAAGAAGGCCTATTTGCACTGGGTATTGGCACCGATTTTGTGTGGGTGACCGGCGAAACGCGCACCAACATCAGCATTGTGACGCAATCCGGCGGGCATTACATCAAGGTCAACGAAAAAGGGCCTTTGGTGGATGAGAAATACCAGAAGGAATTGATAAACAAGATCGATTCCCTGGCCCGGTTCGGTGACTGGTGGGTGCTGGCAGGCAGTCTACCGCCCGGCTGCGCGGATGATATTTACGCCCGAATAATAAAAGTGCTTAACCGGCATGGCGCGTTGACCCTGCTGGATACCACCGGTGACCCGTTGCGGTTGGGCTGCGCTGAAAAACCGTACCTGGTGAAACCCAACGCTGAAGAAGCCGGGTTTCTGACTGGCTTACCTGTTAGCACTCCCGATGAAATCACGGTAGTTGCCGCCCGCATACGTGAATTCGGCGCGCAAAATGTAGTCATCTCGATGGGAAAAGATGGCGCCATGCTGCAAACCGGAGAGGAAACCTGGCTGGTGCGCGGCCCTGCGGTTTCAGAGAAGAACCCTATTGGCGCGGGTGACTCTATGGTCGGCGGAATGGTGTGGGCCTTATCACAGGGCAAAACGTTGAAAGAAGCCGCGGGATGGGGTGTGGCCAGCGGTGCCGTCACCGCCAGTTTGAGCGGCACGGCAGTGGGGTCACGCCGGTTGATTGAAGAATTGCTAGCGATGGTAACATATCAAAAGATAAATTGAGCCTGAACTGAAATCTGTTGGAGTGTAAAATATTATCCGGTGAGCATCCGAGTATTATGTAAAATTACGAATCACCTGAAGTATGAGTTGGGGTTGGAAAGCAAGCAGGATATTATCTTTATGTCACTGGGATGAGGGCAATTATCTTCCATATAGCCCTCATCATTTTTAATTCCAATTTTTAAACTTCGAACTTTTGTTGTGAAATCAAAATATTACCAATTTGGCGTGGCATCCGGATACGGAGTTGGCTCTATTTCAAAAGGTCCAGTGGAATAATTCTCCAGGGTGGTCCATTTTCTTTCGTTTGAGCGTATCAAACAGACGCTATAT
>CAYQTY010000270.1:0-511 GCA_964420535.1 uncultured Leptolinea sp.
CGCCGAACAGATTATTCGCCCCACGGGATTGATTGACCCGCAGGTGGAAGTCCGCCCGACAAAGGGGCAGGTGGACGACCTGATCACCGAGATCCACAAGCGGGTGGAACGCGGCGAGCGCACGTTGGTCACCACTCTGACCAAACGCATGTCGGAAGATCTGGCCGATTACCTGAAAGAGATCGGTATCAAAGTGCATTACCTGCATTCCGAAGTGGATACACTTGAACGCGTGAGCATTCTGCGAGACCTGCGGCTGGGTGTCTATGACGTTCTGGTGGGTATCAACCTGCTGCGTGAAGGGCTTGACCTGCCGGAAGTTTCATTGATCGGCATCCTTGACGCGGACAAGGAAGGTTTCCTGCGGTCCGGCACGGCACTGATCCAGACCATCGGCCGCGCGGCGCGCAATGTCAACGGCACGGTGATCATGTATGCCGATAAAATGACCGATTCGATGAAATTTGCTATTGAAGAAACCAACCGCCGCCGTGAGAAGCAATCAGCATAC
>CAYQTY010000270.1:521-4994 GCA_964420535.1 uncultured Leptolinea sp.
GCTCGTCCTCGACCTGCCCGAGACGGCGGGCGTCGACCTGACGGAGCGACTGACCTCTTCATCTTCTTCTGTTGCTGAAAAACGGGCCGAATATCGTGCCGGTCAGGGCGCCGGAGTGATGCCCGTCAAAGAACTTCAGCGGGTGATCCATGAAATGGAGAAGCAAATGAAGCAGGCGGCGAAGGATCTGGAATTTGAAAAAGCAGCCGCGCTGCGCGACCAGATCTATGAGTTACGCAATGAACTGGCAGATCAATCAGAAATGCCGCCCTGGAAGAAGATCCGCCTGCTGACCGGCGAAGATTGATCAGAACGTTCTTTTGACGTCAAAACGGGTGAACTCGTCTGTCGCGGGTTCCCAGTTTTCACGCACCCGGGATACAAATGAGGACCGCGGTCCTTTTTGCAATGATTCCAGCAGGTTATCCAGAACCGGGCGTTCTCCCTCTGCCACAACTTCCACGTCACCGGAGAAGGTATTGCGTACCCAACCGGTCAGACTTAGTTCGTTGGCTCGGTTCAGAACAAAATAACGGAAGCCCACTCCCTGCACATGCCCTTCTACAACGGCATGCAGGCGTGTTCTTTCTGCAGGGGATAGTTCTGTCATGCTCTACCGGCCGGTAGAGCATTATTCTTCATCGTATTCCGCTTCCTCGTCATCAAACTCACCCGAGTAATCTTCATCTTCATTATCGAAATCATCATCTTCTTCATTATCCCGGCCGGCAAAGCGTGAGGAAGAGCCGCCAAGATCGTTCAGATCGAGAAAACCAAGTCCAAGCGAGCCATTTCCTGAGCCGGTATTTTCAATGGCTTCTTCAATAAATTCGGCTTCTTCATTTGTCATCGCGTTATCGAGCATCGATTCCAGCGCGGCATTGGCTTTTTCGCCGCCGATCTCTGAAAGTGACCAAATAGCCGCTAATCGGATCTCTTTGTTGGGTTCTGTCCCATCCAGCATTTCAAGCATGGGTTCCACTGCCCGATTAAGCGACAGCGCTCCGGCCGCGCGAATGGCTTCCATACGTACAACCATATCCGGGTGAAAGAGGCTGCGCAAAATGTGCATTTCCCATTCTTCCGAGGCAGAACGTCCCATGGCAACAAGCGCACTGGCGACCCAGTCTGGATCTGTCTCTTCAAATGCTTCCGTGATCAACCGCTCCATCTCTTTGCGGCTGGAATACCCCATGGATTCCAACGCGCTGCGGCGCACCAGGTCATCGTCAGTACTTGTTATTCGTGCCAGCAACACACGCTCTATATGTGCCAACTTTTCGGACGAGATTTTGTCCAATTCACCCAGCAGAACGAATGCGCCCAGTCCTCCGGCGGCAGCCGCCCGGACAAGAAATTGTTTATCGTGTTCGAGAAGGGAGATCAAGGGTTCGATCACCCGCGCGTCTTCAGATTCGCGCAGCAGGCGGATCGCACCCGAACGGATACGGAAGTCTTCATCTTTCAGGAACAATAACGCGACATCGTCAAAACAGACGATCGTATTGTTCTCATTGAATTTGATCAAAACTTCCACCAGGCTTAACCGGCGTTTGGGTTTAACCTCCGGCCAGGCGGTTTTTAATAGAGCCAGATCTTCCCGTGAGATATCAGAAAAGCGGTTCAGATAACTGGACGGGAAAGATTTCGTGTTAGTTAATAATTCATCCAGTACAGCCTGAAATGTGACGGAATTGCTCTTTGAAGTCATGATGAGATGCAACCTGTTAACGAAGGATAATTCTGTTGGTAATATCCTGCGAGGTTACATACACCATAAGTGCGATCAGCGCAGCAAAACCAATCAGATGGACCATGTTTTCAAACTGAGCCGGAACCCGTTTGCGGAAGATCAATTCAGGAAGGAGGAAAAGAATGCGGCCTCCATCCAGGGCAGGAAGTGGCAGAAGGTTCGTAAAACCAAGAGCCACCGAAATGATACCCAGCAGCCAGAAGCGGTTGAGCGAATCAGCCGGGGTGCTGGCAGGTTGGGTTTCGGCGGTGATATCTTTGGTACGAACCTGCGAATAGATGTCGTACATGCCAACCGGGCCGACCATCCGGGCTTCTTCCGGGTTGACCTGACCCTGCATCAATTGCACAGGCAGAGTGATCAATGCCAGACCCTGTGCGCCGGTTGTGAGAAGTGAATACGGGATCGCCTGGAAGAAGGAAATAGGCTTGATCGGGTTTCCCATTACGATACCCAGGGAGCCTTCGTTGGGCGGCGGATTAACCCTGGGTGTGGTTTTAATTTCGATGGACTTACCTTCACGAATGATTGTCAGGGTGACTTCTTTACCCAGATATTCTTTAATCGTGGAAGCCAGCAGAATAGTGCTGTTGATTTCAATGTCATTTACTTTTACGACCACATCATCCATGCGCAATCCCGCGGTTTCGGCCGGGGAGTTTTTAGCCACATCCATGATCTGCACGGTGCTGGTATCCGGGGCGCCGGACATAGAGAAAAGAATGGCAAAAATCACCACCCCGGTTAACAGATTCATGATCGGTCCGCCCGTCAGTACCGCAAGCCGTTTCCATGGATTGGCCGCTGCCAGTCCGCCAACGGTTTCGGGGTCATTTTCACCTTTAGGGCGGACAAACGCACCAAAGGGGATCCAGTTCAGGGTGAAATCCGTACCTTTCCATGTGAACAGCTTGACCAATCTCGGCGGAAATCCGAACCCGAACTCTTCCACTTCGATGCCGAACACTACGGAGGTGATGTAGTGACCAAATTCATGAAGGAACAGTAATAAACCAAACGCTATGATAAATTCCACTATTGTTAGAACGATTGAAAAATCCATTTTTTATCCTGATATGTCATCCATCAGGCACCGTCTTGTGCCTGTCATTTTGTATTATAGCTACTTTGAGGTGGTTTTAAATGTTTCTTACAATCTTATTATTTTTCCAGCAGCCGTGAGGGACCGCCGGCCGATGTCTCCAAAATAGAAACAACACCCTGTATATCTGATAGGCGGGAAGTTATGTCTTTCACGGCAGAGGCGGGGCAAAGGATGTGAACATTAGGCCCGGCATCCAGGGTATAGGCGCAGGGAATACCTTGATCGCGCCAAAGGGGAACTGATTTAATGATCCGCAATGAGGCTGGCTCCCAGTAGAACAGGGGCGGAGTGGATGTCATCATGACGGCGTGCATCATGTCACTGTCCAATTCCATCACGGCAGCGAGCCTGTCAAAATCTCGGGCGAGCACAGCCTCCCGGCACATTGACAGCCGGCGCGGCGCGTCGGCTACACGCGTGGTTTGAAATGGACTGGTTCCGGCGAGTCCGTGCCCTTCACTGGACCCTGTCTTCTTTTCACCGGCTGCCACAACGGCGATCACGTCGCGCAGATCCCAGGACGAGGCAGACGCCAGCGATATCGAATATGAATCCTCATCAGTTGTCCCGGGCAGCCACTCGACAAATCCATCGGGGATGGAACGGCTCGCGGAACCCGATCCCCGGCGGGCGAGGCGCGTCAGCGCTTTTTCATCCAGGTTAAGGCCGGCTGCTTTGCTGCCTGCCAGAGCCAGCGCAGAAAAAGCTGCCGCGGAGGAGGCTATACCCGCGCCGGTGGGAAAGTTATTGCTGCTCACAACGTCGGCATGCAGGGAAATGCCGGCCATCTTCCGGATGATATCCAGAAAATCGGCTACTCGTTTTACCTGACCGGGTTCAGCTAACTTTCCATTGAGGGTCAATTGGTCCGCGGTTAGCGATTTATCGAAGGTTACAGACGTGATGGTTTCCAGCTCTGCCATGTTCATCGAGATGGACCCGTTCACGGGAATACGCAGCGAGGAATCGCGGTTACCCCAGTATTTGATAAACGCTATATTGGGATGTGAGACTGCCTTCGCGGAAAGTTCAGTCATAAAAGAGAATCCTTATAATACGGATAATTTTGTATAGTCGAGTGTGATCGCCGGTTATTGCTCGAAGCTGATACGCGCGAGAGCGTCATTTACCGTGGGGACAACCGTCGCCCCCATCTTTTGCAATTCTTTTACTTTGTTCTCGTCGGTGGCGATGCCCCATTTTGTCAGACTGATGGTCATGCCTTCAAACTCAAGCATATCCACAGCTTTTGCCGTTCCACGGATACCCACAGGTGAATCTTCCAGAATATGCACATCCAGTTCAGGGAAACCTTCATAGAATGTTGTGGGTACATTGTTGACCAGATCCCAACCCGCCTGGAGTGATGGAAACAGGCTGCCGGTGATGGTCGCACCAATGGCGCCGAGAACGTGCACCGGCGATGGTTTGATCAGGTCAACGGAGTTGCATCCCATCTGGTCGGCGGCGTACTGCAACTGACCCTGACCAATCAATGTAAACCGGTTCCAGCCAAGCTGATCAACGATGATATCGGCTTCCGGTGAAAATTCAATACGGCCTTCACCGGCGGGGTAGTCAAATGCGGATGGGCGGGCTGTGATGATTACTGGAT
>CAYQTY010000271.1:0-243 GCA_964420535.1 uncultured Leptolinea sp.
CATCGCCTGCCCCATGCCAAAAATCTTGCCAACAGTAGCGCCTGTTCCCGCCCCCACATTTCCTGTTTGATATTCACCATGGGTCGCATTCAGGCAGGCTTCGTACCCCATGGATGCATCAGGCCGGACAGAGGGATTACCGATTCCCAGGTCGAATAACACAGCAGCCGGCACAATGGGAACCCGGACGGGACCCGAATTGAATCCGATGCCTTTTTCTTCCAGGTATTTAATCACACCTGT
>CAYQTY010000271.1:289-4968 GCA_964420535.1 uncultured Leptolinea sp.
ATCCACCATGTGCATGGGACGCAGAAGGTCAGTTTCACGTGTGCCGGGCGCGCCGCCACGCTGGTCCACCCCGCCTACAGCACCTTTTTCAAACAGAACAACTGTGCACCCGGTTAGTGCGTCACTGTTCTGCGCATGACCAACTTTGATGCCATCAATATCCGTTAACATGTTATTCAATTTTGACATTTTTTATCCGATCTGATAAAAATGATTGTAATGATTATTTTATCTTCTCATGCATTTTTTTGAAATAATTCAAATATCATAGCAGGAGACAAACATGGAAGTATTATTGATTGGGCTTGGAAAAATGGGCGGTAATATGGCCCGCAGGTTACTTAGAGGCGGACATACGGTTATTGGTTACAACCGGAGTAGTGGAGTGACACATCAACTGGAAAAGGAAGAAGGTCTGGTTGCTGTGGAGAGTATCTCGGACGGTATTGAGAAACTTCATTCGCCGAAGGTGGTATGGGTAATGGTTCCATCGGGTAAAGCAACGGAAGACACCATTCAGGCTGTATCCGGCTTGTTGAAGCCTGGTGACGTCATTGTGGATGGCGGGAATAGCAATTTCAATGACAGTATGAGGCACGGAAAAGAATTGGCGGAGAAGGGAATCCATTTCTTCGATGCCGGCGTTTCCGGGGGCATCTGGGGTTTGAAAGAAGGCTACTCCATCATGGTGGGTGGTGATCCGAATGTGTTTCCTGTTATCGAACCACTCATCAAATCTCTTGCTCCTGCTGACGATAAGGGGTGGGGATTGGTAGGTCCGGTAGGGTCCGGGCATTTCACAAAGATGGTACATAACGGAATTGAATATGGCATGATGGAAGCTTTCGCGGAAGGATTTGAATTGTTGCAGGCTCGGAAGGATTTCAATCTTGATGTGCACCAGATCTCAAAGATCTGGCAGCATAGCTCGGTTGTTCGTTCGTGGCTGCTGGATTTGATTGCCCTGGCTCTGGAAGAGGATCAGTCACTCAATGGAATCAAGCCATGGGTGTCAGATTCCGGTGAAGGCCGCTGGACTGTCAACGAAGCCATCAATCAGGATGTGCCTGTCCCGGTGATTGCCGCGTCATTATTCCGCCGCTTTGAAAGCCGTGAAGACAACAGTTATGCATACAGGTTGTTGTCTGCCATGCGTAACCAGTTTGGTGGCCACGAAATGAAGACGGAATAACGGCCATGTCTGATAATTTGATCTCAGACCAATCAGGTGAATCAACCGCGTTTGTCATTTTTGGTGTGACCGGTGATCTCACACGCCGAAAACTAATGCCGGCCATTTATGAACTCGCTGCCTCCAACCGTTTGCCGGAGAATTTCCAGGTAGTCGGGTTTGCCAGGCGGGATTGGACCGATGATGTACTGGTTCAAAACATGAAGGAAGGTGTGGAAAAGTTTTCACGCCGTCAACCGGTAGACAGCGATATTATCAAGAAAACATTAGCTAGCGCTGTTTATGTCATGTCGGATTTTAACGATCCTGAAGGATACGACCGGCTTGCGCGCCTGTTTGACGAACGAAAGATCTGCAATGTAATGTATTACCTGGCTACACCGCCGGATAACTACGAGGAGATTGTCCGCCATATCGGCAGCAGTTCTTTAAAGGACCATTATTGCGGCTGGACGAGGATTGTCATCGAAAAACCGTATGGGCGTGATCTTCAGTCAGCAACCCGATTGGACGATATTGTTCATTCGGTATTTAAAGAAAACCAGATATTTCGTATAGACCATTACCTGGGTAAAGAAACAGTTCAAAATATCCTGGTGTTCCGGTTCGCGAACGGAATTTTTGAGCCGTTGTGGAACAATCATTATGTTGACCATGTGCAGATCACAGTAGCTGAAACCAACGGTGTGGGTACGCGCGCGGGATATTATGAATCTTCCGGTGTAATCCGCGACATTTTCCAGAATCACATGCTTCAACTTCTCAGCCTGACAGCCATGGAAGCTCCTGTGGCTTTCAATGATAAAAGCGTACGTGATGAGAAAGTCAAAATTCTTCGTTCCCTGAGGCCCTGGAAAGCTTCGGATGCGCTGGCGAACACCTACCGGGCGCAATATGCCTCGGGTATGATTGACGGTCAACGCGTGCCTGGTTATAAAGATGAACCCGGAGTAGCTCCCGCATCCACCACAGAGACATATATGGCAGCCCGGCTATTTGTAGACAACTGGAGGTGGGCAGGTGTGCCATTTTTTGTCCGCTCAGGTAAAAGGATGCCGGCATTTTTAACAGAGATAGCCATTCAATTTAAACAGGTACCCCTTCCTCTCTTTAATTGGAAGAATATGGCCGGCGATGCGCCCAATGTACTGGTTCTTAACCTTCAACCAAATGAAGGGATCACGCTTACATTTGGCGCCAAACTACCGGGGCAGGTAAATCAGATCGCTCCGGCAAAAATGGAATTTAACTACCAGCAGGCTTTTAGTGGAAATCCCCCGGAAGCATATGTGCGTTTATTGCAAGATGCTATGGCAGGTGATGCCACGTTATTCACCCGATCTGACGAAGTTCACGCAGCCTGGGAATTTACCAGTTCGATTCTGGATGCCTGGCAGGGGAATCAAGGGAAGAATTTGCCTGTATATGAAGCAGGAACCTGGGGGCCGCCTGGAGCCGACGATTTCATAGGGGCGGGTGGAAGGTGCTGGCGCGAACCAGTTTAAGGTTAAATAGCGGCTTCGCCGCAATTCGGGCAGAATTTTTCCCCGGATTTAAGCACGTTTCCACACCGGCTGCAGGTTCGGGGTTGCTGGCTGCCGAGAGGCGCCCCGCAGGCTACGCAGTTTGATTCACCCACAGGATTGGCACTGCCGCAATAGTCACATTCGAGGCGGCGCAACCGTTCTGATAACTGTTGCCCTGCGTTTACAGTCTTCGCGTATGTGTCTATGGTGTCCCAAACCTGCTGTGTAAGGTTAAGAGATTCAATATCGGTGGCTATATCATCCAACCGGCCGAGAAGGCTCCACGGGTTGCGCAGCGCTGTAAAAACGGAATATCCGAGACTGGCTGCGACACCGAATAATGCCTGCTGACCGATCTTTACGGTGACACCGTCTTCCACTTTATGGATGACGACAGTCAACGCAGTTTGACCTCCGGCTTCATAGTCGTTTTTTGCAATTTGGACGGCTGTCTGGTTGTTTGTCCCTTGGCGAAAAACACGATATGCGCCGCGGTTAAAATGAGAATTCAATACAGTGGCGATGTCGTCCGGTAGTAATGATCCGTAGTAAGTTTTCTGATCCATCTTTGCGTTATAATCAGCCCGATTTCAGATTTTTTCCAACGTAGATTTCAATATTATATACGCAGGTTCCGGTATTGTGGTTGTGAGACTTTATGAATAGCACATCAATTTCACGAGTATTACTATCAGGCGGATTACTTGGGATTATCAGCCTGTTGTTTATAGTACAGATGACTCCCGTGGAAGCCAGCGGATTCCCGCAACAGCCTACGGTCATGATCCCGACTGTTACAGGAACACCCATTGGAGCAGCCGTCACGGTCAAATCTGATCAAGATCAGATCAATGTCCGCTCCGGACCGGGTACCCTGTACCCCAAAGTCGGCGTTTTACTGGCCGGTCAGGTTATCCCCGCCAAGGGAAAGTCACCCGGTGGGGAATGGATCCTGGTTGACTATCCAGGGGTAGAGGGCGGCACAGCCTGGTTATATGCTCCGTTGGTTGACCTGGTTCCAGGAAGTGTTCTGGAAATTGTAGAGCCTCCTCCGACGCCAACTCCACTCACTACTGCAACTATTGACCCGACTCTGGCGGCTCAATTTATTGTCACAAACGTACCGACCCGGCTTCCAACATTTACGCCGCCGCCGCCACTTCAAATACCAACATTTTTGCCTGCCGATTCAGGCGGGGTAAACACAAGAATTCCGCCTGGAATGGTGATCATTTCGTTGCTCACAATCGGGGCTTTATTGGGTATGGTATCGTTTACCCAGGGACGTTAATCCAGGAAGAATTTGTCCAACTCTTTTACACAGGCGGAGCTCATTTTATGGCCGCCAGTGTTTTCGCAATAATTGACCGCTACACCTCGGCTGGTGAAATAATCGCGGGCACTTCTTGATTCCTCAACCGGAAGCATTGTGTCATCAGAATTATGTGAAATGAACATCCGTAGTGTTGAAAAGTCAACAGTAGAACTGAGATCAGAAAATCCAGCAGGTATGTAACCGGCCAACGGCGCGACTTTAACCGGAGAAGAAGTCAGGCATAGTGTATAAGCCATGGCTGCTCCCTGGCTGAACCCTATAATATCCAATCGAATGGCGGGGGAATAATCCGGTACCCATCCGGAAAGACGATGCAAAAGCTTATCCGCTTGAATTTGAAATTTCACAATATCCGGTCTTTGTCCGATCGTCGCGATTCCCCACGCGTAACCACCAGCGGGGCAAACAAGAGGCGCACGCGGTGACACGAGCCAGCTCTCTGCCGGCAACCGGCGGGCAAAGAACCACATGGAATTCTCGTCACCTGTCCACCCATGAAGAAGTAAGATCAAGCGGCCATTAAAGGATACGGAAGGAGGTCGAACTCGAGCTATCCATCCTTCGGATTCTTGAACAAATGTCTCTTCAGGAATTCCTGTTGGCACGTTTGACCACCCAATCCATA
>CAYQTY010000272.1:0-4947 GCA_964420535.1 uncultured Leptolinea sp.
TAATACCTGTTGATATGTTCCCACAGACATACCATATTGAATCCATTACCAATTTAAAACGATTAAGCAGGTAGTAAGGTTCGGGTTTATCCGAAAATGTAAAGCGAGATTTCGCACATGTCTCATTCCCTGATGAAATGAGGAATGGTTTCAGGAATTGGAAGTGAGATCTCGATCAGACCGGAAAAGGTTCCATCTGTGAACCAGGGAGCCTGGTATATCATTTTTTTGACGCCATTCTTTTCAATCGTATACACATTTACTCTTGGATGATGTAACAAATCATCCAAGAGTAAACGAGCCGGTATCGGGTGACAATCCAGCAGGTTTTTACCAATGAGGTTTTTCCCGCTGGATTTTTCAAAAGTAACCTCAGATTTATTATTCATGTACAAAATTACGCCGTCTTTATCACATACCGTTATTGCAGCGCCCAGTTCGTTTACCCAATCTAATTCCATATTTACCTCAAAATGATGTATAGTTTTATGATTGTTATGATACGTTCTAAAGAAATGAAGCACAAGATATAAAGAATTTGCTGGAGGAATATATGGGCAATAAAATCAAACGGATCACTGGAATTGTCATCGTCGCCATGGTTTTATTGAGCTGCAATTTGTCCACTGTCGCCGATCCGGTTATCCCCACTGCTGTCGAAGTTTCTTCGCCGACACCGGAGGATACCCCGACAGACGCGTTACCGCCTACGTTTCCTCCGCCTATCGAATTGCCAACAGAAACCAGTATCCCGCCTTCAGAGACACCTACTGAAATGCCTACCGCCACCAGTACTTCAACCGTTGAGATCGCTACCGCTACCTTAACTAACACGGTGATACCGTTTGATCCCAATAGTACCCCTACACCTCCTCCGACTATTCCTGCCGTATACAATTTCGTGACTCAACAGGCGAGTTTTACGCGAACGCCAACCTCTTTACCGCCGTCAACCCGGTCGGAATCTGTTGTTACAGCGATTCAATTCACCCCGATGATGGATGGTGACTGGAGTGACTGGCCAAACGCCGAATCTCCAGCCGGCTATGTGGTTTTCGGACTAGCCAACTGGAAAAACTCCGCAGACCTAAATTCATCCTTTAAAGCTGCTTATGATGGCAACTATCTTTATATTGCTGTAAAAGTTGTCGATGATGTCTATTCCCAGATTTCTACTGGTTATAACCTGTACCTGGGCGACAGCCTTGAAGTATTACTGGACACGAATTATGACGGAGATTTTTATACGAAAAACCTGTCACCAGATGATTATCAAATAGGGATTTCTCCCGGAAAGAAAGTCATCGAGGGGGAAAAAGAAGCGTATCTATATTACCCCGCTGATTTTCGCGGTGCGCTATCTCAGGTGTTGGTAGCATCAAGAAGTATTGAAAACGGATATGAAGTAGAAGCAGCCATTCCATGGTCTGTTTTCAACATTCAGCCATACAGCGGAATGCATTTTGGATTTGCCGTTTCTGTATCTGATGATGACAACCCGGGTAAAGCGGCACAAGATACAATGGTCTCAAGCGCCAGTAATCGCCGGTTTCTGAACCCCACTACCTGGGGCGATTTGATCTTACAATAGAATAAATCTTCAAATCCAGATAAAAAGCCTTCGTAGAATAACCGTTGGTACGCTTCTTGCTACTTCTGTGCAGACGGTGAAAATATTAGCTTTCCGGTTCGCCGGCAGGGATGCTGACCAGAACTCAAAAAGAGATTGATAGAGTTTTGGATAAACCACTAATTAAGGTGGGTCCCAAATACACGGAGGCAAAAACGAAACACCTGGAGGTGAAGTATGAATCGTTTTGCTAAAATCATTCTTGTTTTGATCGTTTTAATTGGAATCACATTCCCATTTGCCGGCGTTGTTCAGGCTGCTAACGGTCTTATCGATGACGAGAATCCGGAAGAGCCTGTGCCTGATGGCACCGGTGGGACTGCGGGTACTCCAACGCCTATTCGGGTTCGCATGAATGGAACAGTGAAAGCGTATTACACGTCTGTCGCTCCGTCAATTGACGGCGATTGGGGTGACTGGTCCAGCCCTGAAAACCCGGCCCGCTTTGTGGTTGTGGGAGGCCAACACCGCAGCGGCACCGCTGATCTGGATGCGTCATATAAACTTGCATGGGATGAGAACTTCCTGTATATAGCTGCAAAAGTCCGCGATGATATTTATGTACAGAATGCGCGGATCGACCAGCTATATAAAGGTGATTCAATCGAAGTATTGTTTGACTCTGAATTCTTTGGAGATTTTGACAATACAGCGTTGAATAACGATGATTATCAGATCGGAATCAACCCCGGTCATGGAAGCTCCTCTGGACCGAAAGAAGCTTACGTGTGGTATCCTGCAAACCAGGTAGGACCACGTGATGACATTGATATCGCAACGAAACGCTCCAGAGGAATTACCCGCATTGAAGTTGCCATTCCGTGGACTACATTCAATGTTACACCGGAAACCGGTGCGCATTACGGGTTCGCGTTTGGAATTTCTGATAATGATGACCCGTTGCGCGATTCGCAGCAGACTTTCCTGTCAAATATCCGCAAACGTGTTCTGGCTAATCCCACTACATGGGGCGACCTGACTTTGATGCAATAAAGAAGAACCGGAAAGATAAGACCTCACCGCAAGGTGAGGTCTCTTTTTATTTAAACAGGATTGTCGATAATTCGTCCCGATAATTTCTCACGTCGGAATCTGCGTCACCGAGGATTTCTAAAATACCCAGAAAGGCTAACTTGGCATTGCCTTTACGAAAATTCTTATTCAGATTAAGGATTTCCAGCAGTCCATCGAGTGCCGCAAGAAGATTTCCGCGACTGACAAGTTTCAGGCTATTAAAATACGTCACATCAAGATCGGAATCTGTTTGTTTGGGTGAAATCATATCCGCCACAAGAGGAAGTAATGCTTCGGCTTGACGGTATTCTTTACTGGCAGGAAAGCGCTTCAGGATCATCTGGGCTTCTGACGTTTTCCCCTGAGGTATCAGAGATTTCGCAAGACCCAGCAGAGCTGATGGAGGACAATCTTCCGATTGCATCAGTATCTTAAATACATCTTCGGCTTCTGACCATTTGTGCAGATTTAGAAGAGAAATACCTTTTTCAAGGTCAAGTTCAATCTGGCTCGGCGGTAATAGTGCTTCAACAAATTCATCCAACTGGTCCTGGTTTATCAATCCGGAAAATTCGCCAATATTTTTTCCATTGTGAAATGCTATGACAGTAGGGAGAGAACGAACCTGGTATTGCATGGCCAAAATTTGGTTTGCATCAGCATCGACTTTCGCCAACCGTAGTACCCCATCTGCTTCTGTAACTATATTTTCAAGGAGAGGGATAAGTTGCTTGCTGGCCTGACTCCATTCAGCCCAGAACAACGTGAGAACAGGAATGTTCTTTGAATAATAGAGTACTTCAAACTCAAAGCTTTTTTCGTCAACGTGAAGAATGAATTCTGATGAAACCATTGGTCCCTTATTTGGAGTACTTGGGTATTAACCGGAATGAGATATTTTACTCTTCTTCGGGTGGAGGGAGTTGCCCGGGTTGATCGACATTCAATACATCACCATGAATATTGATTGTGACCTTAAATCCCATCATTCCGAGATATTGACGGGTTGACTCGGGTATGCCTGTCTCGACCAGACTTTCAAACTGTTTATCCATATTCTGAAGTTGATTCAGAAGTATCGCCCTTGAAAACAGGTTATCTTGATCGAGCATTTTTGAAGCTTGCTCGATAATTACATCTTCATGGCCGCGAATTTGTTCCATAAGGGCATTGAAAACCTGTTTGTCCACATCGATGGATGGTATGTGGCGGTGAAAACCGGAATCATCCACAACATAAAAAGGTTCGCCGTTGATCGAAACAGTTTCAACCGGTTTACCAAATTCATCATTAATTAGACCTGAAAATAACGGGTGTGTGTACATGGTCACTAATCCTCTGCCAACTATACTATAAATGAATACGGTGAAAATATATAAAAGTTGTTAGAACTCAGTGCACATGTACAAGAGTTCCAAGACTGGCCCAGTGGAAAAGCCATTTCGCGTCTTCTGTTCGTAAGTTAACACACCCATGACTCATAGGTGTGCCAAAATTGTCATGCCAGTATGTTCCATGCAATCCGTAACTTTGGTAGAAATACATGGTGTAAGGAACATTTGCCAGGAAGTAACCGGGTCCGCGCATATCCGCATATCGATCTTTGATGTAAATATGAAAGTCACCTTTTATCGTCGGATGGGCGGCTGTCCCCGTTGATACCACGAATTCTCTGATCAAAATATCTCTGGCAAATGCTCTAACAGTCTGTGTTTTTAAATCGACATCAATCCACCTACCGTCTTCCATTGTTTCAACGATTTTTTCGCCAATCAAAATTGGATAGGTGGGCATTTCGCTGCCATTGGAAACCATATATACGCCAGCCTGGTCAAGCTCAGGATCAATCACTACCTCATCCTTAGAAACCGGTTCAGGAGTAGGTGGAATGGGGGTAGATGATGGAACAGGAGTGTATGTCATTGTAATGGTTGGAAGTTTGGTTGGCGTGTTAAAAGGAACTGGAGTATTGGTTGAAGTTGGCGTACGTGTAATTGTCGGCTTTGGATTGGCTGTTAAAATCTGACTGACAAGTTCGTCAGTCGTTTGCCCGGTTGCAACCGGAATCGATGTCATACTGGGTAAGCCTGATAGCAGCCAAAGGGTAGCCATAACCAAAAAAATAATAAAAGAGATTGTATACGGTAGGAGTACAGCCCAGGGATTCTCGGGCTCTGCCGGTTTTTTACGTTTTTTATTCTTTTTAATTATGGTTCGAGGTTCATCTACCGGTTCAGGAGCGGGAAGCGGATTTGAGGGAGCTTCAACCTCTTCATCAACAGTTTCAGGATTCAGATTTGCTT
>CAYQTY010000273.1:0-4889 GCA_964420535.1 uncultured Leptolinea sp.
TTGAAGGCGATACCCATAACGCCATTTTCAAACTGCACAAGTTCCTGCGACCGGACTGAGGATAGTCCATCCGCTCTGGCGATTCCATCACCGGCTTCCGTGACAACCCCAACATCGCGTATTTCAACCTGCGGTTTGAAGGACTCTATCTTTTGAGTCAAATCCCTTGTGATGGAAGAAACAATATCGGGCATACTACCTCCTACCGGATTGGCATGAACTCTACCTACGGAATTTTAATCCATAATCCGGTTGTATTCAAATGGGAAATCGATTTATGAATTGTATCATCGACTGATTTACGCGATCAGGTTGGTCAATGATCACGCCATGTCCGGCGTCTTCAACGAATATTTGTTCGCACCCGGGTATCCCCGCGTACAGATCATGTTGATTTTCCAGGGGCACAGTGGTGTCATTTCGGGCTGATAGGACGAGTGAAGGTATGTGAATGTTCTGCAACTCGCGGCGCGCGTCATATCTAGCCAGCTCGCGCATGGCCGTCCGGTAAACAACCGGATCTGTCTGGCGGATGTGCCTGATCAACTGCTCGCGAAGTTCCTGCTGGTGCGGGGCGGGAAAAATTCGTGACGCCGTGAGTTCCGCTTGCGAACCGGCTCCCCTCACCCGCGCCCTTATGTACCGGCGGAGCAGATATATCCACTCATTCCAGCGTTTGGGGCGCAGCGTGGCAAACGTATTGATCAAAATCAGGCTGATGATCCGGTCAGGGGATTGTATCGCCATCTGCAGCGCGACGGTACCACCCATGGAAATCCCGGCAAGGTGAAAACGTGTGATATTCAACCTGTCGGCTAATGAAATTATTTCGTTGGCAGCATAGCGGATGCTCCATTTATCTCCAACGAATTTAGTCCGGCCAAAGCCAGGCATATCCGGAGCTACCGGCCGGTAACCAGCCGCAGTGAGGGCGTCAAACTGATAGGTCCAGCTGCTGGCTTCTGTCCCCAATCCGTGAATTAACAACACAGCCGGTTTATTTTCCGGCGAAGGATCAAGGAAGAAAAGCCTGGATTGATCAGGGTAAATTGCGTCCATATCTATACTTACCGGGGAGAACGGATTTTAACATTATCAAATCCCACGATCAATCCGCCCTGATCCCATGTGCCCGCGATTAGACCGGTGTCGCCTGCCGCGAAATCCGAATCTGAGGCAGCGATCAGCAGATTACCATCGAGCCCCAATCCCAGTTGATTACCCACGCAGGCAGCCGTCAATCTCTTTTCAGATGTTCCAGCCAATATGTCAAAATACTCCCAATCAACCAGCGTATTGATGCGGCCGGAATTATTTTTCCATATCGCCGCGTAACCATCTTCACTGACTTCCAACGCGTAATAACTGCCGTCGGGTTGATACCGGCAGATCAAACCGTAATCACCCCCACCGGTGGATTGCAGGACCCGGGCAGAAAAATCGACCACTATATCTGCCGCGTTATATCCTGACGTTCCGGAAAGCACCATCTTGGGTGTGGTTACCTGAATCACATACATACCGTCAGAAATACCCACAGAACCGTCTTCATCCGCTTGCCTGGTCCAGCCGCTGGCCGGATCAGAAAAATCATTAAAATAAAGATCGTCACCCGAATCTGGAACCGGGCTGCGCTGTTGCGGCACACTGGCAGCAATATTCTCTTCCCCCCGTTTCGCGGCTTCAATCAGCGGGATGGCCAGTTTTACCGGACGAAGAGAATTGATGAACCCGCCCGTGGGTACACAGGTGTCATATTCATTCACCACACCGTCACGGTTGGTATCTGCCAGGGTACGGCAATCTACAATACCCGCCTCGGTTCCGGAACCAAGCTGTGTTGGAATCCCCACCAGTTCTCCGGCATCATTGGACGCCAGTCCACCGCTGTTTCCACCCGCGATGGTGGCCGAGGTTTTGATATAAGCCCGGTTCCCGTAGGGCGATTCAGCCGAAAATCCGGCGACTTCACCGCTTGTCAATGTGATCGTATCCCCGCCGATCCCCGGATAGCCCAGAATGGTCAATGTGTCACCCAGTGTCAAGGCATCTGAGTCACCCAACTGGACCGCGGGAAAATTCAACACGGCGGGGTTAACCGGTTGACCGTTGACATCCTGCGTGATCTTCAAGATGGCCAGGTCTAGCGCTTCATCTGCCTGAATAACTTTCGCGTAATACGCGGGGACGGGTTTTTGATCGGCGTTAAATGTAGGCGAAATGGTCAACGCTTCGACCCGATAGGTTTTATCAGAAAGTACTACATGCGCATTGGTCAAGATCAAGCCATCGGCTGTAACGAAGGTCCCAGAACCCGTCCACCCTTCGATCAGTGACCCATTCTGACGGATAAGGGCGGAAACCAGCACAACAGATTGAAAAGGGATAACCCTTTTGCCGGATGACGGAATTGGTTGTTGGGGGATCGCCGTATCTTCAGGTTTAAATAAAGTGATGGGGGTGGGTGTCGGAAACCGGCGCGCGAATGAAATGCTGCCCCAGTAATATAGGAATACAGCCAGACCACAACCAACCACAAGGAAGATAGCCAGCACCACCAGCGCTTTAAACCTTTTCGACATCTACCCTCCAGGGTACGGGCATAATGCGTGCAACGGAAGTACAGTATACTTGCCAAATCCGCCATCCGCGTGATTACCCTATTATCTCTCTACTGGAGGCTTAATGGAAAAATTCATCATAGAGGGGGGGATACCGTTATCCGGTGAAGTAACACCATCGGGGAATAAGAACGCAGCCCTGCCCCTGCTGGCAGCCTGCCTGCTGACCGATGAACCGGTGATCCTTCATAACGTTCCCTATATCCGTGATGTACAAACCATGCGCGCCCTGCTGGAAAGCCTGGGCGTTAGCATTGACGAAGTGGGTGATCATACCTGGCGTGTGCAGGCGGCAGAAGTAAGACCTGCAGACCTGGACCCCGATATCTGCCGGCGCATCCGCGCCTCCATCCTACTGGCCGGCCCGATGACCGCCCGGACAGGCGAATTGCACCTCCCCCCACCCGGAGGTGACGTGATCGGGCGGCGCAGAGTTGATACCCATATCATCGCGATCAAAAAATTGGGTGCCGAAGTGGAGTACGACCGATCTTTCCATTTTCACGCAAAAGGACTGACCGGCGCGGACATTCTACTTGACGAAGCATCCGTGACCGCCACAGAAAATGCCATCATGGCCTGTGTACTGGCCAAAGGGCGCTCCGTCATCCGTAACGCGGCTTCTGAACCGCATATTCAGGAGCTGTGCCACTTCCTGAATATGATGGGCGCAAAGATCCTGCATATCGGGTCCAACACCCTGAAAATTGATGGTGTGGATAAACTCCACGGTGGTGAGTTTACCATCGGGCCCGATTACCTTGAGGTGATCAGCCACGTGGGCGCGGCGGTAGTCACCAAAGGGTCAATCCGCATCCGCAAAGCCGGTATCCAGTACCTGGATATGATCAGGTTGGTTATGGAACGTCTGGGTGTGATCTGGGAGGTGGATGGGGAAGACATCATTGTTCCCAAAGACCAACCATTGACCATTGAAAGCGACCTGGGGGGCATGGTTCCCGAGATCAGCGTGATGCCCTGGCCGGCTTTTCCAACCGATCTGATGAGCATCTGTATTGTTGTCGCCACACAGTCCAATGGTATGGTGCTCTTGCATGACTGGATGTACCCCAGCCGGATGTACTTTACCGATAAGCTGGTGGGAATGGGCGCCAAGATTGTGATGTGCGACCCGCACCGCTGTATTGTCCAGGGCCCCAGCAAGTTGTACAGCGAAAAAATGGAAAGCCCTGATATCCGCGCCGGAATGGCGCTGGTACTGGCAGCCCTCTCTGCCGAAGGTAAGTCACAGATCCGCAACATCGGGCAGATCGACCGCGGGTACGAAAATATTGACAAAAAACTGGCCGCCATGGGCGCCAGGATCCAACGGCTGCACGAAGAATAATGTAATCAGGAATAAAGATAAAAAGAGCCGCTTCTTCAGAAACGAGAAGCCGGCTCTTTATTTGTTAGATCAGATTAGATCAGGCTACGGCGGCAGTTTTTGCCACTTCAAGGAACTGATTGACCACTTCCTTCAGCATACCTTCAGAAAGCGCGCCCACCTGGGTGTGCAGCACTTTTCCGCCCGAGATCATCAACATGGTGGGAATACCCTGAACAGAGTATTTGTAAGCCCATTCCTGGTTCTCGTCAGTATTCACTTTGGCAACTACCAGCTTGCCATCATATTCTTTCGCCAGCTTATCCAGAATGGGGGCCACCATACGGCACGGGCCACACCATGGAGCCCAGAAATCAACGATCACGGGCAGCGTGGATTTCAACACAACTTTCTCAAATTCAGCATCTGTTACGTGGATGGGTTCAGCAGTTCCCATGGCTAACTCCTTAAAATTATTATTGATATCCTACCTATAGTACATCGTCTTAACTTTGTAAACCACAGGTTGTTATGTGATTTAGAAGAGTACATCCGTAAAAGGTTACAAAAAGACCGGGAAATTCCCGGTCTTTTTGTGGGGTTTTATTTTGCTTTTACGGTAATGGTTTTCGGGCGCAACTCTTCCGCTTTGGGCAGCGTGAGGGTGAGAACACCATTTTCGAATTCAGCCCGGGCCTTATCCGCCTGGACAGCAGATGGCAGCGGCATTGACCGGGCAAAACTTCCGCTGCGGCGTTCGCGAATATGGTATGACGCTTCTTTCACCTCCTCATCGGCTTTTGTCTCACCGCGCAGGGTAAGCACATCGCCAACCACAGAGATCTGAATATCATCGGCTTTCATGCCCGGCAGAGATGCCTTAACAACAATTTCGCTTTCTGTCTGATACATATCCACAGACGGTATCTCAAACAGGTCAT
>CAYQTY010000274.1:0-4877 GCA_964420535.1 uncultured Leptolinea sp.
TATCTGCCCCTCGGGTGCGTTTCTTATGCCCACCGGAAGTAGTTTTGTGGGACATTACTGGAAAAGGTTAAACCATGACTAACTCATCTATTTTTCCCGAACCAAATATTCTTCTTAAATCAACCAGTGAGTTGTCAAAATTCAAGTCCGCCCTGGAATTCCGATATTCGGACGAGTTGGATATGGCGGTTTCAAGCGGCAAGAAAGCCGGGGCAGTATCCGTCATTTCAGATTTATCAGGGCGTTCCCTGTTTGTTGTGTCGCTGGGAGACAGGAAAAAAACCGTCGCAGACACCTTCCGGAAAGCCGGCGCCGCGTTTGCCCGCTGGAGCATGTCACACTCCGGTAAGGAGTATGGACTGGACCTGGATCAAGTCTCCATCCTTTCTGTCGATTCCGCGGCAAATGCCGTTCTGGAAGGGCTTTGCCTGGGTGGCTTTGATTTCGCCCGGTACAAAACGAAGGATGTTGAACAGAAGAAGAATATTGTTATCTATATTCAGTCGAACAAACAAAATGACCTTCAAACCGCGTTAGATAGCGCGACGATTATTGGCAGTTCTGTTGACCTCGCCCGCGATTGGATCCATGAGCCGGCCAATGTCATCAACCCCCAGTCGCTGGAAGACAGAATAAAAATTGCCGCGAAAGAATACGGCCTTTCGGTTAAAGTCATTCAGTTTGACGAGCTGGTGGCTATGGGCGCCGGCGGTTTGACAGCCGTTGGAAAAGGCAGTAAGGATAAACCCCGTCTACTCTTGATCGAACACAAAGGCGCCGGCTCCGAAGACCCGATCGCCCTGGTTGGTAAAGCGATAACATTTGATACCGGCGGTTACAGCCTTAAACCTTCTGACTTCATCCAGGGGATGAAATATGATAAAGCTGGAGGAGTTTCTGTTCTGGCAACAATCATCGCGGCAGCGCGGCTCAAATTGAAAACCAATATTGTGACAGTCATTCCCGCCGCGGAAAATATGATCTCCAGTGAGGCATACCGTCCGGATGATATTCTGAAAATGCTATCCGGTCTGACTGTCGAAATTGTTTCCACAGACGCAGAAGGCCGACTGATACTGGCAGATGCCCTCACCTACACTCAGAATGCGTACAAACCCCGCGCGATCATTGATATAGCCACCCTGACAGGCGGCGTAAAAATCGCGCTCGGTACATTGCGCGCCGGTCTTTTGTCGAACTCCAATGATCTGGCTGCCACAATGCAAAAAGCGGGTGACTGCACAGGTGAACTACTCTGGAGACTCCCGATGGATGAGGGATATTTTGACCTGATCAAGAGCGATGACGCAGACATGAAAAATTCCGGCGCTCGCGAGGCATCAACAATTGTTGGCGCCATCTTCCTTAAACAATTCGTTTCGGATGATGTTCCCTGGGCGCATCTTGACATCGCAGCAACCGGGGAAGCCGATTCAGAGAAACCCTGGTGCGGCAAAGGGCCCAATGGATTTGGTGTGAGGCTAATGCTGGAAGCCATCCGCCAATTATCATAAAAAAAAATCGAGGCTATCCACATGGACAGCCTCGATTTTCATTTTATCCGAGTTTTGCCTTAACCAGTGCCGGTACCTGATCCAACGCCTTTTGCAGCCCGGCAGGGTTCTTGCCACCAGCCTGCGCCAGATTGGGACGTCCGCCGCCGCTGCCGTCAATCTCTTTGCTGATCGTTCGAACAATCTCGCCAGCGTTGACGCCCCTTTTGATCAAGTCATCAGTAACTGAGGCGATAATCACCGGTTTGTCGTCCAGAACACTACCCAATACCACTACTCCGCTGGCATGTTTCTGGCGGAATTGGTCTGTCATCGCCCGCAGGGCATCGGCATTCGCGGAGGGCAAGGCCGCCGCAAGTATGGCAGAACCGTTGACAATTTCTGCCGAATCGATCTGGCTGGAAAATGCGCCAGACACCATTTCCTGTCTTACCCGCGCGGTTTCCTTTTTGGTTTCCTCAATTTCTGCCATCAGTGCTTTGGCCCTGGCAGGTAATTCTTCAACGGATGTGTTGAGAATAGCGGCGGATGCTTTGATATCACGGAATCGTTTCTGAATCAAGTCATATGCCTTGCGCCCGGTAACCGCTTCAATACGCCGGATTCCGGCCGCGGCACTGCCTTCACTGGCAATCAGAAAGGTACCCAGATCACCGGTTTCAGGAACATGCGTTCCCCCGCATAATTCATATGAGAATGGGGTTTCGTCACCAATAGTAATTGTGCGAACGACTTCTCCGTATTTCTCGCCAAACAAAGCCGTAGCACCTTCCGCCATGGCTTCTTTTAACGATTTCGTCACCATCTTCAAGCGGTAGTTTTCAAGTATTTCATCATTTACCATACGCTCAATGGTCTCAAGCTGCTCCGGGGTCAGTGCTTCCGGATGGGTAAAGTCAAACCTCAGGCGGTCAGGAGCAACCAATGAACCCGCCTGGCGTGCATGATCACCCAATACTTTATGCAATTTCGCATGCAAAAGGTGGGTGGCAGTGTGGTTCCTCATTATGTCCCAGCGCCGCTCAATATCCACTTCGGCAACCATGGTATCGCCTACCAGGGGTTTTCCATTTACTACCTTACCGATGTGAACAATAACACCGGCCGCCGGTTTTCGGGTATCGGCGATCTCTATTTCCCATTTATTGTTTTCATCAACGCTATGGATCACACCAGAATCAGATACCTGACCGCCGGATTCAACATAGAAACAAGTTCTTGGAAGTATGACTTCAACATCATCACCCACTACCGCCGACGTGACGGATTCGCCGTTATGAACAATAGCCAGAATTTTGCCTTCGACTTCAAATGTGGCATATGGGTCGTAGGCAACACCCTGCGGCCCCAGATGTTGGGCGGATTGCAGGTTTTCCACGATCTCGCGGTATACATCCACATCCTCGCCGCCCATTTTTCCGAACGCTTTTCCGGCGCCGGAAGCAACGCGATGCTCTTCCATGGCTTTGTGAAAACCAGTGTCATCCACGTCAAAGCCCTGTTCACGAACAATATCACGGGTTATTTCAAGCGGAACACCATGGGTGGCATATAGATCGAAAGCCAGAGCGCCGTCCAGGCGGGTTTTTTCTGCCGTTCGTAGGGCATTTAGGTGGTCTTCCAGAACACTCAGGCCGGATTCTACGGTCTTCTGGAATCGTTCTTCCTCGCGGGTGAGGTTTGTCAGGATTGTGTTGCGGTTTTTACCCAGATCAGGATAGGCATCCTGATAGCTGTCAATAACTTTTTCTGCGACTTTTGCCAGGAATGGTTCATTTAATCCAAGCTTACTTCCGAAGCGTGATGCCCGCCGGATGATCATGCGGCAGACATAGTTGCGTCCGGTATTCCCGGGAACAACGCCATCAGAAATTAGGAAAGAGGATGCGCGAACATGATCAGAAACCACTCGGAACGGGGTGATGTCAGCCGCTCGTTGTTCATCCGTATAACCGCACAGGCGCTGGACTTCGTCCATCATCGGTGAGAGCAAGTCTGTTTTGTAGTTCGAATCAACACCCTGCATCACTGAAACGATTCGTTCAAACCCCATACCGGTATCAACATGCCGTGCGGGAAGCGGATCCAGTTGTTTGGGATTGATCCGGTTATATTGAATAAAAACCAGGTTCCACAGTTCCATGAACCGTGGGCAATCGCCATTCACGCTGCAAACGTGCCCTGGAACATCTTTCTTGTTGCAGTATTGCGGTCCACGGTCAATGTGGATTTCACTGCAAGGCCCGCAGGGTCCGGTTTCTGCCATTTCCCAAAAGTTCTCTTTGCGTCCGAAAGGCAAAACATGATCCGGATTGATACCTGGTTGCTTTTTCCAGTTCTCAGCCGCTTCTTCATCGGTAGCTACTTCACCTTTTTCGTCCTGGAAATACGTGGTCCATAACTGGGATTTGTCCAATCCCCATTTTTCCGTCAATAATTCCCATGCCCAAGTTATTGCTTCTGCCTTGTAATAATCACCAAAAGACCAGTTACCCAGCATTTCAAAGAACGTATGATGGGTGTCATCCCGGCCAACGTCATCAAGGTCATTATGTTTTCCCGCTACACGCATACATTTCTGAGAGTTTGCCGCGCGGGCATACGGGCGCTTGTCTGTTCCGAGAAAAACATCTTTAAACTGGACCATACCTGCATTGGTAAATAGCAGCGTTTGATCGCCTCCTGGTACCAACGAAGACGATGGAACAAATGTGTGACCTTTTTCTGTGAAGAAATCTACAAAAGATTGGCGAATTTCCGCGCCGGTCATCTTTTTGGGCATGCTTGTCTTCCTCTACCGAAATATTTGGATTTTGTGATTATAAGCGATGACGCCCCCGCTTTCAATAACGGGGGCATCATGCTAATTATGCAGTTCTTCTGACTTTATCAGCGCGAAACAGCCAGTTTAACCATCTTACCGCGGCTGTCTAAAGTAACCCTTGCATAATGCGAATGTGTCAGACTCGCGCTGCTTACAGTTTTGCTCATAGAAACAACCATCCTGCCTGATCGTGGCTGCGGCTTCTTTGACAAATGAATTTCTGAGGTAGGACAAGTGTGATTGCTACCACTACATTCCGTATGAATCCGGCTGTAATGAACCTGTGCTGTAGACAATCCGGGAAGGTAAGGTTCTACCACCTGTTTGACTTTCGCCATGGTTTCATCGCTCATACGTTTAGGCATTCCCTCTTCATAATGCTTCGTGCAAACAGGGCATACTTCCGATGAAAGATGGGTGCGCTCCATAGATTTTGCCTGAGCGGAAGAGTTGCGAATTACCGCAAACGGATTCCCATACATTACGAAAGAAATCAATGTCTTCTGACCGTTAAGAATATACTTGTTGCCCTTTCTTTC
>CAYQTY010000275.1:0-4785 GCA_964420535.1 uncultured Leptolinea sp.
GTGCGTGATGTATCACACGTGGGTTGCATCTGTTCCGGGACGGGAGTTTGGGCGAATACCGGTTTAACGAATGGTCCTCCGGCCAGAAAAGCAGTAGTAACGGTCACAGCCAGGATTAGAACACGGGAAATGGTCTTCATGGTTTCTCCTTTTTTGTTTCCATGAAGATACCCGGTTGGCAGGGCAGTATGATGTCAGAATTGTGTCAGGAGCCGTTCAATCGGGAAAAGCCGGCAGTTTGAATATCAGGGTTGTCCCTTTGCCCGGGGCGCTTTCGGCGGTGATGGAACCGCCCTGTGCCGCCAGAAGTGACCTGACAATGGACAGTCCCAATCCGGCTTCGCCGCCTCGCTTGCTGCGCGAGGATTCCACCCGGTAGAAGCGGTCAAAAAGCCTCCGCAGGTGTTCCGCGGGGATCCCCGTGCCGCCATCATGGATGGAGCATACCCGTTCACCAGAATCACCGGTATGGATCTTGATCGAAATAACGCCATTCTCCGGACTGTAGCGCAGGGCATTATCGAGAAGATTGTCGATCACCTGGGCCAGGCGGTCAGCGTCACCCGACACATTGGTTGAGCCCTGTGTTTGGATATCGAATGCAACCTTTTTCCGTGCGGCAACGGGATCAAAACAGGCACAGCGTTGACGTACCAGGTTGTCTAGATCCACCGGTTGGATGTTAAGTTTCAACAGGCCAGCATCCGCGCGGGTGAGCACCAGCAGGTCATTAACCAGGCGGATCAGCCGGTCTGTCTCGTTTTGCATCGAGGAGACCAGGTGTCCGCGCCCTTGAATATCATCCCACGCGCCGTCTTCGAGCGTTTCGATCGTGCCTTTGATCACCGTCAACGGGGTGCGCAGTTCGTGGGCTACATTCGCCACAAAAGCCTGCTGCGCCCGATCGGATTGTTTCAGGCTGGCCGCCATGCGGTTGAAGGCGGCGCCCAGCGTGTCCAGTTCGCGGATGCCGCTGTTTGACAAGACATCGCTGTCCAGGTTACCTTCGCTGACTTTGCCGGCCGCGGTGATAACTTCTGTCAACGGGCGGGAAATCCGGCGTGAGAGAAACCAGCCGGCCGCCAGCGCCAGGGCGGTCGCAGCAAACAGGGCAATGGCTAATTGCCAGAAGAATTTCGCTGGGAGTACACCATAGGGAAGTGGCTCTGCCAGATAGACGATGCCGGATACCGAACCGTCAAATTCCATCACAGGCGCGGCGGCATACATCACCCGGCGGGTGTTGTTTAAGACAGAGCGAATCTCCGCAGCCGGTATCCCCTTCAACGCGGATTGGATCTCTGGCCGTTTAAGCAATTCTTCCGGCGGGACCACGGCGTTGTCTTCAGCCGGCGGCATTTGCACCGCTGTTCCGGAGGACGATAACGGCAGTCCGATGATCACCGCGCCCTCCGGGCCGATGACCCGCGTGTGCGTGCCGGGCATTACATTTGAAACCTGTGAATACGTCTCTGACGGTATCAATGGGAGCGCCTGCCCCTGCAGGCTGGAAGCGGTCAATTCCGCCTGGGCCAGCATATTTTCCTGGCGGCTTTCCAGGTACAGTGACTCAGCCGCCCGCCAGAAAAGGAAACCGGCCAGCCCCATTCCCACCAGAACGATGGCCAGACCGTTTATAAACAACCGGTCGCGTAGGGTTTGTCCCATCCTATCCCGCCATCCTGTATCCGAGTCCGCGCACGGTTTCTATACCGTCTGTTTCCGGCGAGGCTGCCCGCAGACGCGCGCGCAGGCGTTTGACGGTGCTGTCTACCGCCCGGTCGCCGCCGGCAAAATCATACCCCCATACCTGTTCCAGTAGATATTCCCGGGTAAGCACCCGGCCGTCAGCCTGGCACAACGCGGCCAGAACATCGAATTCCAGCCTGGTTAACGTAACCGGCGTGCCGGCGACTGTCACTGTACGGGTTTCTGTGTTGATCACCAGACCGGCTGGTCCACATAGAACTTCCGGCTCTTTCCGGGAATTCGACTCTGTTTGTGAGCGGCGCAGCACCGCTTTAATCCGCGCCATAAGCTCGCGTACACTGAAGGGTTTACAGATGTAATCATCCGCGCCCAGTTCCAGCCCGACTACCCGGTCAACCTCTTCACCGCGGGCGGTGATCATAATGATCGGTGTGGAGAATGTCTTGCGTAACTCACGGCACACATCCAGCCCGTCTATCTCGGGGATCATCACATCCAGCAGGATCATATCCGGCTGCGATCCGTGTACCAATTGAAGCGCCTGACGGCCGTCTGATGCAGTAAGAACGGCATATCCGGTTTTTTTCAGGTTGTATTCCAGAAGGTCCGTGACGGCCGGTTCGTCGTCAACGATCAGGATGGTAGTCTGCATAGCTAAAAGCATAGCATGGTTTTATGGCAGCAATGTGTCAGATGCAGTGGTTGATGATTGTCCGGCGCAATTATTAAAAATCTCTAATCAGGGAGTTTACCGATAATGGCAGAAACAGGTATATAATACCCGCCGCTTAAAATTTAAGGAGACGCATTAAAATGAATTCGAATAACACTACTTCCGGCACGATCAAACCCGCCCGCATGGACCGCCTGGTCTCGGTCATTTTGAACGGAGCGGTTTTGACCAAAATGGCCAACCAGCACAGCCACAATGTCTACACTATGGCCGACACCCTGATGACCAACACTTCAGATACCGTCAAACGATCCATGAAATCCGATGACCACACCCGCGTGGCATTCTGCCTGCGCAAAGAGATCCGCCGCCGCATTTCCGCGCCCGCGGCCAATTAATTGCTTTACTGATAGCTAAAAGAGGGCGTGAGCATTAGTGTTCACGCCCTCTTTTTGTTTTGAATGTGATAGTTATTGTAAAGTTATAAACAAGATATTAATATATTTGCATTTTTGTTAGTTTCTCTTAATCCGGTTTTTATTTTATTACCCCAACCGGCTGATGTACTATGATGAAAATTTTATAACCATGTGGCATGGGGAATAGGAGCCCAATATGGCATTTGCAACAGCAAATCCGAACAATTTTCTTGTAGTTGGTCATCAGGGGAAGGTGGTCAACCGGGGGACAGGTATTCAGGTGTTTTTGTGGCCGGGGTCGACGTATGTTTTGATTCCCAGCACCAAACAGGAAGCGCTGTTTGAAATGACCCAGGAAACCCGTGACGGGATTCCCCTGCGGTTCAAAGGGATCGTCATTTACCGCATCGTTGACCCGGTGGTGGCATCCATGAGTTTCAACTTCAATGGCGGTCAGGGTCTGGTTGAGATCAGTACGTTGATCAACAATATCTGCCTGGGTGAACTGCGGGCGGCTGTTTCCGGCATGACCATGCAGGAATGCATTGAAAACCGCAAAACCATCCTGACGTCAACCGTGGATAAAGCGCTGCGTGAGATTCTGGCCGATGGTTCCAGCCCAAACGGAACCAAGTGGGGGTTGGAACTGGAACTGGTACAGGTGGCGCAGGTGTTTATTGTGGATGCCGTTTTGCGCAAACAACTGGAAGCCGAAGTGCGTAATGAGATCCTATCCAAGAGTGAGCAATCAGATATCGCCACACAGCAGGCAATCAATATGGCTCAGATAGCGTCTGACCGGCAGATCCAGGAACACAAAATCGCCGCGGAAAAAGATGCCATCCGCCAGAAAGAAGAGATCGAACTGGCCAATCTGCAGGTGAGGCGCCGGGCGCAGAAACAGAACCAGGAAATTGAAATGGAAGCCATCAAACTGGCCTCGGAAACCTTCAAGCTGGAACAATCCGCTGCGCAGGAGAAAGTAGAAACTGAGACGCCGGTCAAACTGTTGCAGATCGAGAACCAGAACGAAGTATTCATCCGTGAACTGGAAATGCGCAAGGTGGAAAACCAGATACGCGAGCAGGAAGTAATGCGCGACATGCTGCTCGAGAAAGCCCGTCAGGAACTGCGCAAAGAGATCCTGCCGGTTGAACAGATCCCGGAGATCACGAAATCACTTTCGAACGTCTTCAAAGATTCCAATCTGACCTTTGTGGGCAATGAGAATCAGATCCTATCGTCCATTCTCCCGCTGATGCAGATCATCTCAGACCGGGTTAAAGAAGTTGTACAGCCAAACGCACCTGTTGTTGACGTAGTACCGCCCGCGGCAAGCTCAAAAACTGTATTACAAAAATAATTGCTTTACAGGGTGATCCGCATATTTGGCCATTCAGCGGATCACCCCATTTCACGTGAACCTACCCTGGCAACAAAGAAGACAACCTGAATAAGTAGATCATTCCAAAGCCAGAGACCCTTCCTCTGGATTTTGGCCGATGATATCGGGTGACCATTGCGGCTGATACGCGGGGAAAAATGTGAAACATCCTGTAATGTGCCAATCCCGGATTAAAACATGAGTATAGAAAACGCGCTATTATGCCTTTCAGGTTTATCTGTTGGTGATGCTTTCGGCCAACGTCTCCATAACCCCGAAGCCGGCGGGTTGATCAGCCGGCGTGAACTGCCTCCGGCTCCATGGGCTTGGACGGACGATACGCATCTGGCCCTCTCGGTCGTTGAGGAATTACGGCAGAGAAGCTGGATCGACCAGGATTACCTTGCCCGGCGCATGGCCTGGCGGTATTCCACTGACCCGGGACGTGGTTATGGGACAACAACACGTAAAGTCCTTCAACAGATCGGACAGGGCGAATACTTCCGGACAATTTCAAAAGCGGTGAAAAACGGTGGTTCTTATGGCTGCTCCGGAGTCTCTCGGGCTGTTCCCGTAGGGGCGTTCTATACCGGTAATCC
>CAYQTY010000276.1:0-3970 GCA_964420535.1 uncultured Leptolinea sp.
CCGCCGCGACGACCTCGGGGCCGATGCCGTCACCGGGCAGCAGAACGATTTTTGCCTGCATAAATTATTTTCCTCCAGTAGATGGGTGGACGACCGTCAACCCGTAATCGAACGAGTCGACCAGCGCCAACCAGCTCGCTTCAATGATATTGGTACCCGCCCCCACGGTGTTCCAGGTGGCGATGCCATTCTTGGTTTCAATCAGTACCCGGGTGGTGGCGCTGGTGGCGTTGTTGCCATCCAGGATACGCACTTTGTAGTCTGACAGGTGGAAGCTGTCAATCGCCGGGTAGTGGGCTTTGAGTGCCTTGCGCAGGGCAAGATCAAGCGCGTTGACCGGGCCGTTACCTTCCGCCGCCGTATGCACCACTTCGTCACCCACCTTCACTTTGACAACGGCCTCAGAGAAGATGCCGCGGCCCTGGCGGTGTTCCACCTCGGCGGAGAAATCTATCAGTTCAAAGGGCGCTTTGTAGCTTTTTTCCAACCGCTTGAACAGCATAACGACGGATGCTTCCGCGGCCTCGAACGAGAAGCCCTTGGCTTCCAGTTGTTTGACTGACTGCAGCACTTCAACGGCTTTGCTGTCATCGTCCAGCTTGATGCCGTACTCTTCCGCTTTGCTGACCAGGTTGCCTTTGCCGGAAAGCTCAGAGACGACCACTTCCATCCTGTTGCCCACCAGTTCGGGTTCGATATGCTGGTATGACTGGCTGGTGCGCCGCATGGCCGCCACATGGATACCACCCTTGTGGGCAAATGCCGCCCTGCCCACATACGCCAGGTGTTCATCCGGCGCCAGGTTGGCTACTTCGGCCACATAGTGCGAGAGCTCGAACAGGGTCTCCAGCTTGCCTTCCGGCAGGGCTTTTAGTCCCATTTTCAGTTCGAGATCGGGGATGATGGAACATAGGTTGGCATTACCGCAGCGTTCGCCATACCCATTGATCGTCCCCTGCACCTGCATACAGCCCTCGCGGATGGCCGCGATGGAGTTGGCCACGGCACATTCGCCGTCATTATGGGCATGGATGCCCAAAGGATGGTTCACCTGCTGGCGAACCTGCTTCACAATATCGGTGACCTCCCAGGGCATGGCTCCGCCGTTGGTTTCACACAGCACCAGCGTCTCCGCGCCGCCGCGCACAGCCGCTTTCAGTGTTTCCACCGAATACTCGGCATCCAGCTTATAGCCGTCAAAGAAGTGCTCGGCATCGTAGATTACGGCGCGTCCCTGCGAAACCAGGTAAGCAATGCTTTCTTCTATGATGCGCAGGTTGTTCTCTTTGGTGGTGCGCAAAACATCGGTTACATGCAGAACGGATGTCTTGCCGACCACGGTGCAGTACGGGGTTTCCGCCTCCAGCAGCGCGCGAATGTTCGCGTCGTCTGCCGGTTGTTTGTTAACCGCACAGGTGCTGCCAAAGGCAGCGATTTTCGCGTGTTTCCAGGTCGTCTTGGCCGCCCGTTGGAAGAATTCAACGTCTTTGGGGTTGGAGCCCGGCCAACCGCCTTCAATAAAGGCGACTCCCAGGTCATCCAGCCGGCGTGCGATATTCATCTTGTCGCTGACGGAAAGGGAAATATCTTTCCTCTGCGTTCCGTCGCGCAGGGTGGTGTCATAGATCTGGATCATTTTGACATCCTTTATCCGCCGGAGTGTTTCTTCTCGTAGGCGGCGATTTCCGGCTCGAGGTTCAGCAGGTAGCCGAGTTCATCAGTGCCCTGAAGCAGGCAGTTTCGCGAGAATGCGTCCACCGGGAAGCTGACCTGTTCCCCATCCGGAAGGATCATCACCTGCTTTTCCAGGTCAATGGTCAATTCGGCGTTGGGAACTTCAATGAACATATCCACCAGTTTGTGGTGCGTCTCCGGTTTTACAACCACCGGAAGCAGTCCATTTTTCAGGGAGTTGTTCTTGAAGATATCGCCGAATGAGGTGGAGATTACCACCCGAAAACCGAAATCGGTCAACGCCCAGGGGGCGTGTTCACGGGATGAGCCGCAGCCGAAGTTATCACCGGCCAGCAACACCTGCGCGCCCTGGCTTTTGGGCTGGTTGAGGATGAAATCGGCCTTCGGGCTGCCATCTGACTCATACCGCCAGTCAGCGAACAGGTTCTTTCCGAGGCCTTTTTTATCCGTCACCTTCAAAAAGCGCGCCGGGATGATCTGGTCGGTATCAATATCATTAACGGGCATCACTACAACCCGTGAATGGATCGTTTTAAAGGGTTCCATGAAAGCTCACTTATCTGCTACAACAGCGTTCGGGGATCGGTAACCACACCGGTGACGGCTGAAGCAGCCGCGGTCAGCGGGCTGGCCAGGAAGGTACGTCCGCCCTTGCCCTGCCGCCCCTCAAAGTTGCGGTTGCTGGTGGAGATCGCGTACTGGCCGGGATCAAGCTGATCGCCGTTCATGGCGATGCACATGCTGCAGCCCGGTTCGCGCCACTCGGCGCCGGCTTCTTTGAAGACGATATCCAGTTTTTGTACTTCCGCCTGGCGTTTGACATCCTGCGAACCGGGGACAACTAGCACCCGCACGCCATCCGCCACTTTTCGTCCACGCAAAATGGAAGCCGCCGCCCGAAGGTCGGAGATGCGTCCGTTAGTGCATGAGCCAATGAAGACCACGTCCACTTTATGGCCGGCGATCTTCTCACCAGGGTTCAAGCCCATGTACGCCATGGCTTTTTCAAAACCGGCTTTCTGGCTTTCTTCGGTGTAATCCTTCGCGGTGGGCAGTTTCTGGTTGATCGAAACACCCATGCCGGGGTTGGTACCATAAGTGACCATCGGTTCAAGTTCACTGCCATTGATCACCACCTGCGCGTCATAAACCGCGCCGGGGTCGGTGGCCAGTTCGCGCCATTCGGCAACCAGTTTTTCCCATTCGTCGCCGCGCGCGGTGAACTTTCGGGCGCAGAGGTAATCAAAGGTGGTGTCATCGGGGGCAACCATGCCCGTACGGGCGCCGGCTTCGATGGTCATGTTGCAAACCGTCATGCGTTCTTCCATGGTCATCGCGCGGATGGCTTCGCCGGTGTACTCAATGGCGTAACCCACACCGCCACCGGTGCCGATCTTGTTGATCAGCGCCAGTATGACATCTTTAGCTGTGACACCCTTGCCGAGTTTGCCGTCAACGCGCACTTCCATGGTTTTCGGTTTGCGTTGCAGCAGGCACTGGGTGGCCAGAACATGCTCCACTTCGCTTGTACCAATACCGAAGGCCAGCGCGCCAAAGGCGCCATGCGTGGCCGTGTGACTGTCACCGCAAACGATCGTCATGCCGGGTTGGGTCAAACCGAGTTCCGGGCCGATGATATGCACCACGCCCTGGTTCTCGCTATCCAATCCATAAAGTGGAATACCAAACTGCTTGCAGTTGTCTTCCAACTGGTGGATCTGTTTAATGCATAGTTCATCCGCGAAGGCGAGGCGCCCTTGGGCAGAACCGTCAGTACGAGTGGGAACACCATGATCAATTGTGGCAGCCGTCCGATCCGGGCGGCGTACTTTTATCCCGCGCTTTCGTAATCCCTCGAAAGCCTGCGGAGAGGTAACTTCATGGACCAGATGAAGATCAATATACAGCACCGCCGGTGAGCCGGGCGGTTCTGCCACAATGTGCTTGTCCCAGACTTTATTAAAGAGTGTTTGAGGCTGATTCATTCTTTCCCGCTGCGGTGAAACTGGATTGGAAAGATGCATCGCCGTTGGTGGTCATTCTGTCCGGCGAGGAGATGGCAGACACATCCCATCCCCCGGGGATCGTGCGTGGATTGCTGTAGGGATCCAGCATTTTAGCCGGGTTGGGCTCAACAGCCGGATTTTTCTTGACAGACATTTTCTTCTTAACAGCCATGGCTGAGACGTCCCAGCCGCCCGGGATCGTGCGCGGATTGCTGTAGGGATCCAGCATTTTAGCCACACTGGGTTCTATGCTGATTTTTTTTGCGGCG
>CAYQTY010000276.1:3980-4250 GCA_964420535.1 uncultured Leptolinea sp.
CAGCATTTTCGCCGGGTTGGGTTCAACTAAGATTTTGCTTCCTGTGTTCATGGTACTTCTCCTTTGGACTAATTGACAATTGCTTCTGTTGATGCTTTTTCCGGCGGGCCAAATTTGCCGCTGGCGACCAGCATCTTATTCAACGCCGAGAGGTATGCCTTGGCGCTGGCTACGACAATATCGGTATCCGCTCCGTACCCGCCGAATGTTCGCGGCTGGTCCTGGTCGGGCTGCAACCCGACGGAGGCGGTTTCCCCTTCACCCTGCAGC
>CAYQTY010000276.1:4260-4773 GCA_964420535.1 uncultured Leptolinea sp.
AATTCCTTCGGTAACGGCATGAACCACAAATTCCTGCAGTGAGTTCTGGAAACAGACGATGGAGCTGATGGCTTTGAAAGCCGCGTCCACCGGGCCGGTGCCCACACACGCGTTGACGTGGTAGCCGCCTTCCGGGTCGCGCAGCTTGACAGTAGCCGTGGGCATGCCCATCGTGCCGCAAGCGACCTGGAGGCCATCCAGCGTATAGAGTTCGCGAGGCTGATAGAGTTCATCCGAAACCAGGGCTTCGAGGTCTGAATCGGTGATCATCTTCTTTTTATCCGCCAGCATCTTGAAGCGCTCGAACATCTTGAGCAATTCCTGGTCATCCAGTTCATATCCCAGGCTCGCCAGGCGGGTGCGCAGGGCATGTTTGCCGGAATGTTTGCCCAGTACCAGTTTGGTCAACGAAGCGCCAACCGATTCCGGGCGCATAATTTCGTAGGTTTGCTGGTTTTTGAGCATACCATCATGGTGGATTCCGGCTTCGTGCGCGAAGGCGTTGGCGCCGAC
>CAYQTY010000277.1:0-4769 GCA_964420535.1 uncultured Leptolinea sp.
TGGCGCCAGAATTCACCACAGATCACAGAAAAAGATGCCGGTGATTTCTACAAACAATTTACCCTGGATCAGAACGAACCTCTTGCCTATACGCATCTCGCGGTAGATGCACCCGTTCAAGCTTACGCCCTGCTCTTTATTCCCGGAAGCGCGGAACATTACCTGTTTGCCCCACGCAAACAAGACGGCCTCCGGTTATACGCCCGCAAAGTTCTCATCCAGGATTATTTCCGCGACCTGCTTCCCGAGTATCTGCGCTTCGTGCAGGGCATCGTTGATTCAGAAGACCTGCCTTTGAATATTTCGCGCGAAACCATACAGTCCAACCGGTTGTTGATGCAGCTTAAAAAACTGGTTACCACCCGGGCGATTGACATGATCCGCAGGCTGGCACAGGATAAACCGGAAAAATATATTGAATTCTGGAATTTATTCGGCCGTTATCTCAAGGAAGGCGTGGCTTCTGATATGGCAGACTATGACAGTCTGGTTCCGTTGCTGCGCTTTCATACCCTGCACCATCCGGAAGAATTAATTTCGCTTGAAACCTATATGGAAGAACGCCGCCCGGGGCAGCAGCAAATATATTATCTGCTGGGCGAAGATGACCGGTCGGTTGTTTACAGCCCGCATCTTGACGTCATCCGCAAGCGCAATCTTGACGTCCTCCTGTTGACAGACCCCCTTGATTCCTTCATGCTGCTGGCATTGAAAAACTATAAAGACATTCCTTTGGTCAATGTGGCAGATAAAAATGCCGACCTTGGTGATGTATCCACGCCCGAAGAAACGGAAACCCCTGCGTTATCCGAAGAAAGTAAATCCGGGCTGATCGGCCGTTTTACCCGTCAAATTGGCAACCGGGTGACCGGGGTGCGCGCATCCGACCGCCTGATTGAATCACCGGCACGTCTCGTTGACCCCGATAACAGCCCCACCCAGGAGATCCAGCGTGTATACCAGATGATGAATCAACCCCTGGAAATTCCGCGGAAGGTTCTTGAGATCAATCCGCGCCATCCCCTACTGACCAGTCTTGCAGCCCTTCCGGATGATTCGGAAATCGCCGAATTGCTGATGGAACAGATCTACGAAGATGCTCTGCTGATAGAGGGGCTCCATCCAGACCCGGCCGGCATGATTGGACGAATTCAAAAGATCATGGCAGCCGCACTCAAATCCGCAAATTAATTAACCAGCAGGATCACCAGGTCATTGACATTTGTTCCGGTCGGTCCGGTGACAATGGCCGCGTCTAATGCTGTGAAGAATGAATATGAATCATGCCGCGCCAGGTACACTGACGGATTCAATCCAAGTTGGCTCGCCGCTGATTTTGTATTACCGGTCAAAATCGCCCCGGCTGCCGGCGAGAGGCCGTCGTCTCCATCTGTCGCGAAGGCAACCAGCGCCGCGTTTCGCGCACCGTCTAACGCCTCTACCGCTGCCAGTGCCAGTTCCTGATTACGTCCACCCTTCCCCAAAGGCCCGTCACCCAGGGTTACCGTGGTTTCGCCACCGCCTACCCAGCACCTGCGTTCACCCGGCATTGCCAATACAGCCTGTTCTGCCAGTAATCTTCCTAACCGCCTTCCCTCGTCAACCGCTTCACCCTGGAGTAACGGCTGGATGCGTTCGCAGCGATACCCCAGCCGTTCCGCTTCCTGGATAGCGGCTTCTATGGACCGCTCCAGGCTGCCGACTATCATCACCCGGTTATTCTGGAATATTTCATCGCGTGGTTTGGGTGTTTCAGGGATACTTCCCTTGCATCCGTTATTAATATGTTCTCTCACAGAATCCGGTAAAGCATCAAAGAGAGCATATTTTCGCAAAACCGCAGCCGCGTCTATGAAAGTGGTCAGATCAGGCACTGTTGGACCGGAGGCGATCATATCCAAACGGTCACCGGGTACGTCAGATAAAACCAGCGTGACACAAGGTAACGGCGCCGCCAGCCGGGCAAGTCCGCCGCCCTTAATTCTGTCAAGGTGCTTGCGAACCGTATTGATCTCATTGATAGACGCTCCGCAGCCCAATAATAACGCGGTGACCCGTTTCATGTCTTCAAGGCTGATACCTACGGCAGGGCTTGTCACCAGTGCGCTGGCTCCGCCTGAGATCAGGAATAAGAGAGTGCCAAAATTCTTGTTATCGTCCAAAAACCCAATTACCGCATCCCCGGCTGCAAGGCTGCGTTCATCCGGCACAGGATGCGCCCCCGAGAGAATAGTCAATCCGGGAGGTAGTTTCTCTACCCCTTCAGCGAGATTTTTGCCGATGACTATTCCGCCCTTGATCTGTTCACCCAACACATCGCAAGCTGCCCGCGCCATCGAAACCGAAGCCTTGCCCATGGCTACCAGTCCGAGAGTTTGACCGGCAGTCAGCGTTCCATCGGACTGAAGTGAGCGCAATCCATTCGCCACCGCCACAGCCGGATCGGCCGCGTGCAATGCGGCTTCCAATATAAAAGCCGCTGCCGGATATCGCTTTTTTACTCCGTTTAAGCCATGATTCATGACATTCTTCCTATCAAATCCTTGAAAAATCATCATTAATTCTACCGGTATTATTGTTTTTTTTGTCGTACAATAGGCACGATCAACTTTTCAACCGGCTGAATTTGTTTCACCGGTTGGTTTTGTGTGCCGGATTATTGACCATTAATACGATAATAAATTCCTTCAGGAGGAAAATACGTGAACCACGAAGATATGAATAAATTGTTAAAGCCGAAATCGATTGCTGTTGTCGGCGCTTCAGCTACTCCCGGAAAAATAGGTTATACCGTTCTGGAAAACCTACAGAAATCCGGTTATCAGGGACCTGTCTATCCGATCAACCCGTCTGCCACCGAAATTCTCGGAATGAAATGCTACGCGTCCCTGGCGGATGTCCCCGGCAGCATTGACGCTGCTGTGATGTGCGTTCCTGTCAAATTGGTCAACGCATGCGCGGAAGACTGCGGCAAAAAAGGCGTCAAAGGCTTGATCGTGATCACCTCCGGCTTCAGTGAAGTTGGCCGTAAAGATCTCGAAGATGAACTGATTGCCACTGCCAAAAAGTACAACATGCGCGTCCTGGGACCGAACATTGTGGGGACATTGTCCAACTCGGACAAAATGAATGCCTCCTTCGCTCCCTTCCTGCCCCTCGATGGTAAAGCCACCCTTGTCACCCAGTCCGGCGCTCTGCTGATCGCCATGGACGCAGCCACCTATACCCGCCGCGTGGGTTTTGACAAAATGGTCTCCATCGGCAATATGTGCGATGTCGACATTGCCGATATCATCGATTGGCTGAATGACGACCCCAACTCCACCTGCACATCCCTCTATATCGAAGGTTTGAAAGACGGCCGCAAGTTCATTAAATCCGGCCGCGCCTCCAAGAAACCGATCATTGCTCTGAAATCCGGCGTTTCCGCTCACGGCGCTGCCGCCGCGGCTTCCCACACCGGTTCACTGGCCGGCGCTGCCAAAGTGTACGGCTCCGCCTTTAAACAGGCTGGCGTCATCCAGGCTTCCGACCTCGATAACCTGTTTGACCGCACCCTGGCTCTTTCCCTGATGCCCCCTCTCAAAGGCGAGAACCTGCTGGTCATTACCAATGGTGGTGGTGTTGGCGTGCTGGCCACCGATGCCGCGGAACGCTATGGCATCCCTATGAAATTCGCCCCGAAAGATGTTCAGGACGAAATGAAGAAACACATGCCCGAATTCGGTTCCGCCAAAAACCCGGTTGACCTGACCGGTATGGCCGGCACCGAGTGGTATGCTGAATCGGTTAAATTCGCCATCTCCCACAACTGGGTTGAAGGCTTGATCGTTCTCTATTGCGAAACCGCCATGACCAACCCGCTCGAAATCGCCAAAGGCATCAAAAAAGCGATCGATGAAGCCGGACAGAAAAACAAACCTGTCACCGTGTCCTTTGTCGGTGGTGAAAAATCCGCCGCCGCCATGGCCTGGCTGGTGGAAAATGGCGTGCCCGCCTACGGCGCGCCTGATCTGGCCGTCAACGCGATGGCTGCCCTCCGCGAATATGCCTTGCTGCGCGAAACCGCCAAGGAACCCACCTACAAACCGAATGACGCCGCCCGTAAGGCTGCCATGAAGGTCATCTCCGCTGCCCGTGCTGACGGCCGCGGCGCTCTGACCGAGATCGAAGCCAAACAGGTATTCATGGCGTATGATCTGCCTGTAACCACTACCGAACTGGCGAAATCCGAAGACGAAGCGGTTGCCCTGGCGAAGAAGATCGGTTTCCCGGTGGTCATGAAGATCGTTTCCCCCGAGATTCTGCACAAATCTGATGCCGGTGGTGTCAAAGTCAACATCAAAGACGAAGCCGCCTGTCGCGAAGCCTACAATACCATCATCAAGAACGCCAAAGCCTACAACGCAGACGCCCACATTCATGGTATTGCCATTCAGGAAATGGCTCCCTGGGGAACCGAGACCATTCTCGGTTCCACCAACGACGCCACCTTCGGCCCGACCATCATGTTCGGTCTGGGCGGTATCTTTGTGGAAGTCTTGAAAGACGTCACCTTCCGTGTCGCCCCTGTTGACAAAGTACAGGCTGTCGAAATGTTCGATGAGATCCGCGCCGCAGCCATCCTCAAGGGCGCCCGTGGTGAATCACCGCGCGACCGCAAAGCCCTGGCTGAGACCGTGGAAAAATACTCCAACATGATCAGCGACCTGGATGATGAAATCAGTGAATCCGATGCAAATCCTGTGCTTGTTTATGAACAAGGAAAA
>CAYQTY010000278.1:0-576 GCA_964420535.1 uncultured Leptolinea sp.
GCCGCCGTGGGTGGAATGAAATAGGCGGGCGGTTGTTCAACCGGCTTGATGGACAGACATCCGGCCAGCATGGCCGTAATAAAAATGGCCGGAAGAATGTTTTTAGGCTTCACCACCGTCTTCACCGTCGCCGCTTAAGGCCAGCGGGAGGTCGCCTCCAAGAGCACGTTGACGAACGGCCTGGTCGATTTCTTTGGTGAGTTCGGGGTTTTGTGCCAGAAACTCTTTCGCGTTCTCGCGTCCCTGTCCGAGGCGCACATCTCCATACGAGAAGAACGCGCCGCGCTTGGTGACAATATCCAACTGAGTGGCCAGGTCAAGGATGTCACCGGTTTTAGAAATACCCTGGTTGTACATGATGTCAAATTCGGCGGTGCGGAATGGCGGCGCCACCTTATTCTTGACAACTTTTACGCGTGTGCGGCTTCCGGTGACTTCATCACCGGTCTTAATATTCTGAATACGGCGGGTATCCAGTCGGACAGAGGCGTAAAATTTGAGCGCCAGACCGCCGGGAGTGGTTTCAGGGTTGCCGAACATCACGCCGATCTTCTGGCGGAGCTGGTTGGTGAAGAT
>CAYQTY010000278.1:586-962 GCA_964420535.1 uncultured Leptolinea sp.
GTCTGGTTGATCGCGCCGGACAGCTTGCGCAGCGCCTGCGACATCAAGCGGGCCTGCATACCCATAGACGCGTCTCCCATGTCACCTTCAATTTCAGCGCGGGGAACCAGCGCGGCAACGGAGTCAACCACCACCAGTTCCACGGCACCGGAGCGCACCAGGGTTTCGGCAATTTCAAGCGCCTGTTCACCGGTATCCGGCTGGGAGATCAACAGACTGTCAACATCAACGCCGCAATGCGCCGCGTAAGCGGGGTCAAGCGCGTGTTCCATGTCAATATAGGCGGCGGTTCCACCAGCCCGCTGGGCTTCTGCCACAATGTGCTGGCAGAGCGTAGTCTTACCGGAAGATTCCGGACCAAATATCTCTGTAATAC
>CAYQTY010000278.1:972-4755 GCA_964420535.1 uncultured Leptolinea sp.
CGGCCGCGGGGAATGCCGCCAACACCCAGCGCGATATCCAGTGAAAGGGAACCGGTGGGGATGGCTTCAACGGCCATGTGATGCGCTTCACCCATGCGCATGATTGAGCCTTCACCATACCGTTTTGTAATATCCGATAATGCTTTTTCCAGAACAGCCCGGCGGGCTTCATCCATGGAGGACGGCATGGGGATATTTCCGGTTGATTCATTCGCGCCTGATTTGCGGGCCATATTTTTCTCCTGTGCAGTGATTGTTTCAGTATAGCATTATTGTTCTAAATGTCAAGAAAAAACTATTCCGTGTTATTTGAAATTGAAAAGTGAACTGTTTTCAGTTGAAAAGTAAACCCGCAAAAAATCCTGTTGGAAAAAGGGATCAAATCCACTATTATTATTGTCACCTGAACACAAATGGGTCACACGGCTGCCGGTTCAAATAGCATTGAATTTCAATTCGGGGTTTTACATAAGAAGGGGTAATTAAGGCAACCGATCTGTCTTAGAAACTGTCTGTAGGCATTATTGGCGGTGGAAAAGTAGGGCTGGACCTGTACCGGTTGTTTTCGCGAAGCAACATCACCCGGGTTGCCTACGTGGTTGACCGCGATCTTCAGGCAATGGCAATTGTAGAAGCAAAAAAAGAGAAAGTTGAAGTATTTGCTTCAGTCGACCACGCCCTTACTCGGAAAACAGATTTCATATTGGAAGTGACAGGTTCTGCGAAGGTTGTGGAAATTTTAAGGGAGAGAATGAATGGTTCCTCCGGTGAACTGATCACGCATGATATGGCCTTCGTGGTGTTGCAGGTGATCGAAGAAAATAACCGGAAGATGTGCGCGACTGTCTCCGGGGAAGTGGATGCTATTAAGCATACGATAGTAAACAATATCAATGATACCGAGGCCATGATTGACCATATTGAAAATGTAACATCAGAAATGCGCATTCTGGCGTTGAATGCCCGAATCGAAGCTGCACGGGTGGGGGATACTGGCAGGGGATTCGCTTTGGTTGCCGAACAAATGAGCAAACTGACAGATTCCGTGCGCGAAATTGCCAGGTCGATGGAAAAGATCATACAGTCAATTCGGACGACTTCAGATCAAATTGACGTCTCATTAAGTAAGCTACATTAAAACCGGATTAGAAAATCCCTTCAAATTTGAAATTCAGACAATATTGTCTGAATTTCGCTGTTCGGGTTGTTGACGGTTCTACCCAGCCTGTGCTACCATTTCCGGTGTCTCTGGTAAAGATACCGGCTTATCCGCCTGAGGGATCACGGTTGGTTATTCCGGCTATTATTGTGTCATTTACCTCCCAATCATACATATAAAGCGTTTTCTTTTTGTTAGTTCGCAGGAGTAAAAGATGGACAAGAAGGAATTGTTGGAACGCGTTAAAGCTGATGGGGTAAAGTTTGTTTCCTACCAATTTACTGATGTCAGCGGCGCCGTAAAATCAGTTGACGCGCCCGTTAACCGCCTTGAAAACGCGCTTACTAATGGCGTATGGTTTGACGGGGCATCTGTGGAAGGCTTCACCCGCATTCAGGAAAGTGACATGCACCTTCGCCTGGATATGGATACCTATGCCGTTCTTCCATGGACGCCGGTTGAGATGAGGCGCGCCCGGATCATCTGTGATATTTTTACACCGGATGGAGAGCCGTTTGCCGGCGATCCGCGCGGACTGTAAAACGAAAAACTGAGGAAGCCCGCAAACGAGGCTTCATTTTCAAAGTCGGGCCTGAACCGGAATTTTTCCTGTTCCGCCGAAACGGGGGAGACGTGGTCCATCCGGTTCCCCATGATGTGGGCGGTTACTTTGACTTCTCTCCCAACGATGAAGCTGTACAGGTGCGCACCGAGCTGATGGGCGCGCTGGCTTCCATGGGGCTTGAGGTTGAGGTGGGGCACCATGAAGTTGCCCTTGGTCAGCATGAGATCGACTTTAAATACGATGACGCTCTGCGCACCGCGGATAATGTTTTGACCCTGAAATACACGGTAAAAGCAATCGCCGCGCAGCATGATCTGATCGCTTCGTTCATGCCCAAACCACTGGCGGGAGTGAATGGCTCAGGCATGCATGTGCACCAGTCACTCTTCAACGAAAAAGGTGTGAACCTTTTCTTTGACGCGCGCAATGAGTTTAAGCTTTCCCCGCTGGCACACCAGTATATTGGCGGGCAATTGAAGCATGCCAGGGCGCTTTCGGGCATTGTGGCTCCCAGTGTAAATTCATATAAACGTCTGGTTCCGGGGTATGAAGCTCCGGTCTATATTGGCTGGGCGCAAACCAACCGGTCAGCGTTGATCCGTATTCCCCGCTACACTCCGGGGATGGATAGCGCCGTGCGCGCAGAATTACGCTGCCCGGATCCATCCTGCAATCCGTATCTGGCCTTTACGGCCATACTGGCGGCCGGGTTGGATGGCATTGACCAGAAGATGGCGGCGCCAAACCCGTTGAACAACGTCAACATTTATCATATGTCTGATAAAGAACGCTCCCGAATGAAGATCGGATCGCTCCCCGGGTCTCTGGCTGAAGCATTGACTGAATTGGATCGTGATTCTGTACTGAAGGGCGCGCTTGGCGGGTATTTATATGAGGCTTTCGTCCGTGAGAAATGGGCGGAATGGGATGAATACAAGCTGCATGTATCCGATTGGGAGTTGGAACATTATCTTGAAATTGCCTGATTTACAACCGGATAAGAAAAGAAGACGGATTTCCGTCTTCTTTTTGGTTAACTATGTCAGTTCCCGTAGGACGATTGCAGGCATTGAAGCCATTGGCTGACAGCCGGTTCCGGGTCCTTTGGGGTGGCGGCAATAACCGGTACAACAAGCTGTATCGGGTCTATTCCCTCCAGGGTGATCTCTTTTGTATTCTCATTCAACCAACGGTACGGAAGCCAACCAATGGCAGCAGGATTGTTGGATATGATCTCTGAAAGCGTGCGGGCGGAAGGCGCAAGCCATATCCGTCCATTTGGCGCGCTTATCGCGTCCGGTGACAGGCTGGCGATCCCGGTGTACACATCCGATCCGGGTGAATAGCGCCATACTTCAACCGGCATTGATAAAAAGGTATCCTGAGCGGCGCAATCCGGGCAGAATGATTTGTACACGTCTGCCCATGATGCAAAGCCGCCTCGATCCAGCAGAAAAGCCTGGTCTATTGTTAACTTTTGAAGCAGGTTCGTTTTTTGCGCGGCATACACCAGCCTGTCCGATCCCAGACGGAAAACGCGGGCTCCGGAAGGGATGGTGCTGTCACCCCAGAATAAAGAGACCGCCGCCCCGGTTTTACCCATATCGCCGGCCGGTTTTTCTTCCAGTATCAATTGAAGCTCTGAAAATTGCATGGAACAGGCAGCAACAGCCGGCGACAGGTATTCCAGCGTAGGTGAAATTTCAACCCGGAAAGCGGTTGGGGTAATTGCGGAGGAATCAGTTGCCGGCGCGCAGGCTGCCAGCAGAAAAACTACCCCGTACCAGAAGAACCTCAAGAATCTAGCGGATGAATGAAACAATCAGAACCAGAGCTCCTGCGGCCGCGCAATAGATGGCGAAATCTGTCAACGGGCGGCGGGTTAAATAGGCGAGCAACCACTTAATGGAAAGGTAGCCGACAATAGCGGCAACAATGGTCGCCACAATGATAACCGGAAGAAAAGATGACAGGTTGGCCACGCCCGGCAGGTCCAGCGCGCTGTACAGGCCGGCTGCCAGCATGATCGGGATGGACATCAGGAAAGAGAATTTCGCTG
>CAYQTY010000279.1:0-4711 GCA_964420535.1 uncultured Leptolinea sp.
CCACTCCACCGCGGCGATATCCAAATGGTTGGTGGGTTCGTCGAGCAACAGCAGATCCGGTTGACTAAGCAGCAGCCGGGCTAGCAGGGCGCGGGTGCGCTGTCCACCGGAAAGCTGGCTGAGCGGGCGTTTCGCGTCCGCGTCTGAAAAACCAAGCCCGGTGAGGGTCTGGCGGATCTGGGTTTCATAGGTGTAGCCGCCGGCAATATCGAACTCATGCTGTTTTTGGCCGTACGTTTCCAGCAGGTCATCCGGCGCGCCCGGTTGGCTCATGGCTTCTTCCAGCCGGTGAAGCTCCTTCTGACGGTCCAGTAATTCTTGAAAGGGTTTAAGGCATTCCTGCCAGAGAGTGTGTTCTCCGTTCAGGTCTGATTCTTGTGGCAGGTAGCCAGGACGCAAACCTCGCGCGCGGAACACTGACCCTGTGCTGGCATCATCGTCACCAATGATGATACGCATCAAGGTGGTTTTACCCACACCATTGGGACCGACAAGACCGACACGGGCTTTTTCCGGCAGGCTTAACGATATGTTTGAGAATAAGTCAACGGCGCCAAAGGACTTGCCGAGGCGCTCGGTGGTCAGTAAAGGCATGTGTCTATTTTAATAGGAAAACCGCAAGAATCCTGATTTGGCTTTGATCAGAGTCATTCGCCGAATATTTCGGTGATGATAGTATGCAGGCGCCGCTCCAGCATGCTATAGGAGAAATGACTGGAGGCAAGTTTGTAGTTATATTCGGCAGTTTCCGCCGCTTTTTCCGGGTTTAGAAGAAAATCACGGGCAGTTTCCACTGTTTCGTTTGTCACATATCCATCAAATTCAATCACTTTGAAGCCTTTTGGGCGGATATCAAAAGCGTAGATGGAGTAATTATTGACCATGATAGGGCGTTTAAAATACAGGGCTTCGAGGAAGGCGTTGCCAAACCCTTCAAAATCGGAGGGATACGTCACCAGTTCTGCCTGGGGATAAACATCTTCCAGCGTGTAGACGTTTCGGCCGTCTTCTGTTTTTCCGCGTTTCTCTTTGATGATATCCGCAATGAAAAGGGTAGGCACTTTCAACTGCTCGGCGTATTCGCGGATATGGGTTTCGTATTCATACCCTTCATCTCCGGAGGCATGTGAGATGACCAGTTTCGCGTTCATATCCAGGCGGCTGACCAGGTCGATAGCGTGTTCGATTCCCTTGCGCTGCACGATGCGGGTGGGTTGAAGGATCAGAAACTCTCCATTGGTCAAACCCAGGTCACAGCGTACCTGCCGGGCGTAATCGTCAACCGGCGGAGGTGGATTGTCAAAATCCATCACGTTGGGGATCAATGTGCTGGATATGCCCGTGCGCAATGCAAGCTGATTGGATGCCGATGAATTAATGACCACGTGCCGGATAGTGGGCATATGCGGAGGGAAGGATGAGTTGAGCATATCCCACACGCAATTGGTGAGGAAGCGTTTACGCTCCCAGAACATGTCATGATGGTGACCGATCACCGGAAAGCCTGTCTCAGCCACCAGTTCGGCTATGGCCATTCCCAGTGGCAGGTGAATTGGAATGGCGAGAACATTCTCCGCGATGAGCAGTTCGAGGTCATATTCGCTGATAAACCGGTAGAGTTCGGCCTTAAGCAGGTCTTTTAGGTCATAAATCCGCCGGGTGATATCCGGTGGGCGGATCGGTTGATTAAAGATTACATGGTTGATATATGCGATCTCGGAATGTTGAAAGAAGGCTTCAGGTGTTATGTGGCTGACATCGGCAGGGCGATCGCAAATGCCGGCAAAATAAAAGCACGTATGTCCGGCGCGCTCCAGCACGTCTGCCCATTTTTCTGTTTCCAGTGAAACGCCGTCTGTTCCTTCCAAACGGGTGGAAATAAAACCAATCCGTAAAAGGCGATTCCAGACACGCAGAGGCATATTCCATCCTTATTCAATTGATATAAAAGGGAAAAAACGTGATCTTAAATTATTATAGGTGTAATTCTTAAAAAAGAAACCGGTCCCGGGTGTTATGAATGGGGACCGGTTGCGCTATTCCATTGGATGATCTCGGCTGTGGCATTCTCCTGAATGTGGGAATGCACTGTTTCCATGGGGTAACCGCGCGCCTGACACAACATGGTGGCGATAGCAAGCCCATGCGCCACCACCAGAACCGGATAGTCGTGTTTAATGGAGGCAATTTCATCCACGCATTCCAGGAAGCGGGCTGCCAGCTCGGCTACCGATTCTCCACCCGGCAGGCGAGAGTTTACTGGATCTCGGGTGCGGTCGGCAAGGGCGTTTTCAAACCGCTGGATCACATCGGAAAACAGCATGCCTTCCACTTCGCCCTGCGAAATCTCACGCAACCGGCAGTCATAGGTGACCGGCAGTCCGAGAGCTTCCGAAATGATTCCCGCGGTCTGCCGGGCGCGCATCAAGTCACTGGAATAAATGGCATCGAATTTATTAGTTTTTAGTTTTTCTGCCAGAGTACGGACCTGTTCCAGCCCGGTTTCATTCAATGGGACATCAAGTTGCCCCTGCAGCCGGCCTTCCAGATTCCAATCTGTCTGGCCGTGCCGTACCAGCCATAGTTCAGTCATTTCAATTCCTTGCTTCAGTGAAAAATGTATCGCACCGCCTAGGACAAGCCGCGGGCAGCGCGGTATTCAGGCAATTCTATCATCGGGGGACGCACCAGTTCGGGCAGTTCTTCCACTTCCAGAAAATAATTCTCACTGGCATAGTGGATGAGTTTCATAGATTTATTGACATCTTCCAGCAGCGAACGGCCGTACCGGCGTTCCAGTTGCCGGAAGATCGTCTGCAGAATCACAAATGACATCTTGCTTAACGCTTCGAGTGATTGATTATGGTGGATGCGTTCCAGCAAGTCCACCTGTCCGATAGCGCCCAGCCCGAATTTCTCAAACATCTCGATGACCATACCGATCTCAACGCCATAACCGGAGGAAAAGGAGATCTGTTCAAGGGCTTTGCGCCGGCCGCCATATTCCCCTGCCAGCGGCTGGATGATACCGGAGAGTTCCGGGTAGAACAGGTTGATCATCGGACGGGCTGTCAACTCGGTGACACGGCCTCCGGCGGCAGATTGAAGGCGGTCTTCGCTTTTCAACGGGCGCTGGTAAAACCCTTTGACCAGTTGAAGCTTTGGATTATTAAGCAGCGGGCCAAGTACACCGTAGACAAAACGCGGGTGAATATTCACGATATCCGTGTCGATCCACATGACGATGTCACCTTTGGTGACCAGCAGACTCTTCCACAAAGCTTCACCCTTGCCGCGGCGTGGGCCGTGATCCGGCAGCAATTCCTGATGAATGTAAACCGGGATGCCCATTTTCCGGGCTATTTCCCGCGTGGAATCGCTGGAGGCGGAATCGATCAGCACGATCTCGTCCACCAGATGAAATTTATCCATCAAGGCTGTTTTGATCGTTTCGATCACAGTTCCAACGGTTTCTTCTTCGTTCAATGCCGGCAAGGCCAGACTGATAGTCAGGTTTTGTTGTTCTTTCTTTTCAACCAGCTTCGCTAGATCATCAAATTCAGCCGCGTGATATGTGTTTTCGGCGAACCAGCGGTCAACCAGCAGGCTGATAGCCCGGGCGCCGGACATGGCGCCTTCGGTTCCGCTCCATTTTTGCGGGGGAAGCCCTTTGCGGCGCACCATGATGGTGGTGCAGGGGGCATGAAGGAACAGGCTGGTGACGGGGTCAAAGGGGAGTACCCCCTTTGCCGAGGCACCCAGGATCAGGATGTCTTTGGATTCCGCGATATGTTTGATCGATTCGACAGCATTTTCGGATTCGTCGCGGTGAAAGATAACGTCCGGCAGCGTGGGCAGAATTTTCTCCAGTCCTTTGAATGGTTCATCGGAGTGGTGATTTTTGCCGGAAGAGAAGTGAATAACTTCGAGTTCTGTTTTAGGAATTGACATTCCCAGTCGCAGCGCGAGTTCAGCTGAAGGGCCTCCGCGCACTGGAACAAAAATATGCGGTAGGGCAAATGGCCAATCGCCCCGCAGGATAGCCAGATCACAGGGAACGGCTGTGATGAATTCTTCTTTTATTCCCCACGGGCCGGTGAAATGGACCGGGTATTCGAGTAGAACAAGAATACCTTTATCGCGGGCGATTAATTTCCACAGATCACGCCAGGGTTGGGGTGACACCACCAGTTCGGGCGGGGTTTTTAATGCTTCCCGTTCCGCTAGAGCTTGAAGATGGGCACGAAGTGCGCGTGCCTGTTCGGTTTTTTCACTCGCTGATGTACCGGGAGGTACTACGAGCAATCCAACAAGCCGGATTTCAATGCCCAATGCGTTGGCGGCTGCCATTGATGCCGGGATATCCGTACCAGGGAAAACGGGAAGAACAACCTTGCGGAAAGGTTTAAACAAACGCTTATCGGTTGTGGTCATGGTCAATTTACCTTATTTAAGAGCGGAGCGATGCGAGTTTGATAAATGGCTTCCCAGGTAAAAGCATTGCGGATTTTGATTCGCAGATTGTAGGTGGCGCTTTCGGTCAATGTTTGGGCTATCACCCGGGCGATCTTGCCCGGTTTGTCGTCAGGATCAAAATAAGAAGCCCATGGACCGGCCAACGCGCGGAGAGGTGGCAGGTCGCTGCAGAAAACAGGTTTCATGGCTATCCCGGCTTCGAGAATGGGGATTCCAAAACCTTCTTCGCGGCTGG
>CAYQTY010000280.1:0-4706 GCA_964420535.1 uncultured Leptolinea sp.
TCGCTCCCAATGTGGATAATTCCTGCAGGCTCGGTTCAAAATTCGGATGGATTTGCAGGGTAAGGCGCAGAGGCGCAATGGCTTTGTCACGCTGTCCGATCGCGGCATACCCTTTGGCGCGCCAGTAATTCGATTCTTCCAACCCGGGGTGACGTGCCAGCCCGAGGGTGAAATCAGCCAGGTTGACCAGATCCTGGTACCGTCCGGAATAAAAATAGGCCTGATACGGGCCGGTCTGATACCAGACCATACGGAACGGGCGGGTATCTTCAGGCAATGTCTGGTACAGGGCAAACGCCTGGTCATAAGCCTGGGCAGCGCCGCCGTAATCCTGCAGTTTGACCATGGACGTCCCCCGGTTGAACCAGGCAAAATACTGGTCCATATCCGTCATCTGGCCGATCTCGAGGTTTGCCCGGTCGTACGCGGCACGGTTGGCGGTTGTCTCATCCCACGCGGGACCCATTAAGGCCATCAACTCGCCTTCTTTTTCCGGTGAATACACGATCAGGTACAGGAAATTGAATGCCCGCCATTCACTCTCGAGCTTCTTGTATTTCATGCGGTGATCCGGGCCGTTATAGGCGTCCTGTATAATGAATTCACTGTTCGCGTCATCATAACCGGTGACCAGCACATAGTGCCCCATCCAGCTTAATTCATTGGAAAGGTCAATTTCATACACGCCGGTTTCCAGTAAAACCGGGAAACCTCCGGCGACCAGAGCTTTTAACTGTTCCAGCGTTCCCCCGATGCGGGTGACAGCCTTCAGGTTGGCTTTCTCAACCGTGTAATCGGCGAGTTCATACGGCATTACGTTGTAATCGTCATCATACGGTTTGACAACCTTGCCAATATCCGTGCGAGCACCCTTCCATCCCCAGTAGGAAAGAGCCATACCCAGCGTGGACGGCGCGCAATAATTACGCACACCGTGTTGGTCCATGTAGCGCACACCTTTTAGTGTGACCGCCGTTGGGATGGCTGTGGGCGCCGGTGTGGGAGAACCGGTTGGTTCAGCCGTTGCATTTTGTTCTGTGGTGGTGGGCGCGATGGTTGGTGTGGCGGAAGGCGCTGTTGTAGGCGGTAACGTCACTACCGGGGTGGAAGCCGGTGTTAAGCCGGCTTGCGGCACAAAAACTTCCTTCTCCGGCGGGCGCAGTATCGCGATGACCTGAAGCCGCCACATATAGAGCCGGCCGTCAACACGTTCGCGGATCGGCGGGATGAAGTAAAGGATCCCTGCCAGCACTGCCAGCAGGATCAGAATTTGAAAGAGATTAACTCGGCGGCGTCGCCGGCGGGTGATGGGAGTGGGAGTTGGCATAACGGCATTATAACATCGGCCGGAGACGGGTTTTTCATGCACAGCGTATAATACGCCCATGATTACATGGAAAAAGACCGGCCCCTTCCTTATAACCGCCCTTGCTTCTATCACTGCTGCTTACCCGGCCGCCTGCCGCTGGTTCAACTTCTTTCAGAAGCCTTTGGCTGAGAAAATCCTCCTGCTGCTGGTTTTGGGAGCGATTATTTTTCCCTTCATCTGGTGGATAAACCGCCGCCTAACAAATACTCCGCAAATCAACCGGCCTAAACCTGTTGGTATGGCGACAGCCGCGCTGGCTTCTATAGTGGTCATGGTCACCTTCCACTGGCAGCCGCCGGCATTCCCATCCGCTTTTAATATTGAGATCATTCCACAGGGCCGGGTGACGCTGACTGCCGTGCGCAATACCGGCGCGCCTTTCCCTTTGGATCAATTTACGCCCTCTACCGGGTGGCAGTTGACGGACGCCGGCTGGCAGGACACCGGTGACGGTGTGAACAGCCTGATTTACTCCGGAACAGCATCCGCTCCATTGGAACTGGTATTCGCGGCCGGGCCCGATGAAGGTTCCGTAACTATCAGGATGCAGGGCTTCACATCACCTGTGAACCTCAACAGACCGCTGCCGGATGCCATGACGGTCAGCCCATTCCCGGCAGCCATTGGGAAACCGGCATTGTTGTGGGTTTTCTGGCTCAGCCTTCTCGCATTAACCGAATGGCTGCTGCTAACCGCCCTTCTCCACTATTTATTCTCCCGTCACACAGCCGGGACCATTGCCGCGCTATTCCCTGTATTGTTTTTGCTTCCGTATATCACAACGTTCGCCGGGCACAACGTCACACTGGGAAACGATTTCGGCCCGTTCTATTTCGTCTACAAGAATTACCTGCTGGATTTCTTATCCAACGGTCACTTCCCGCTCTGGTCACCCATGGAAGGAGCGGGGTTCCCCTTTTTCTCTGACCCGCTAACCCAGTCGGTTTATCCGCCCAATGTCATTTTGGCGTTGATCTATCGGCTTAACCAGGGCTATACCCGCCTTGACCATCAGATTTTCACTGTGGCAGCCATTTGCTGGTTTTCACTCGGTCTGTATGTCTGGCTGCGTTCGCTGAAAGTTGACAGGCGTTTCGCCGTCTTTGCCGCCCTGACAATGGCTTTGAGTTACAAGATGGTGGAACTGCTGCGTTTCCCTAACGCAGCCCATGAAGCCGCCTGGTACCCTTGGATTTTGCTCGCTTTAACCATGATGTTCAAATCGACAAACTGGCAGTCTCTGTGGAAATGGTCCGCCCTGCTGGCATTTTCACTGGTATGCCTTTTCACAGCTGGTTACCCGTATTATGTGTATTATCTGCCCTTCCTGGCCGGCCCGTACCTGGTATTCATGCTCATCCCCCGCGTACGGGCTGTCATCTTCGGGGTTGACCGAACAGATTGGCGAAAGTTTCTCACCGCCTTTCTTCTCGCTTGTGCCATCGCCATTATGGTTTGCGGTCCGTACTTGTGGAATATGGGGCAGACCATCGCAGAAACCTCCGGCCGCGCCGGTGACGACTACGCGCACGCAACCATGTATCCTTTTGATATTCTGGATACACTCGAGTCACTGGTGTATCCCCCGGCCGCCCGCCCGGAAGGCTGGTTTTATTTCGGCGCGCTGGCGTTAACTGTAATGGCTCTCTATCTGGTGCATCCGGAAGGAGATACCGCCAGCGGAGAATCCCCTGCCCTAATCACCCGGCGGTCACTGCCGGTTAAGCTGGCGTTGACCACATGGCTGGTTTTTATAAGCTACTTATCATACGGTGAGCAGTCTTACCTGTTCCAGTTGTTTTACCGAATCATGCCCGGGTTTTCCGCCCTGCGCGGTTGGGGACGCCTGAGCATCACCCTGCTTCCGGGGCTGGCGTTGTTGCTGGCATACGCGCTGGCTGATTTCGAATCCCGGCTGCGCCAACCGGTAAAGGAACGAATTAAACCCTGGATATGGTTGTCCCTCAGCGTGGTCACAGTGTTCAGCCTTGTTTTCCAATGGCTGGAAATCACGAATAAAACGATTGATGAGTATTGGGAACTCTATTTCATCCCCCGCGTCGCGTACCTGATACAGACCATAGCCAGTTCGATGGGCAAAAATCTCGTACCCGATCCGGGTCAATTATCAGCAGCCTACAGCCTTTCGTATATGGCTTTCAGCCTGCTGGCAATGATCCTCGTCGTTTGGCTTCTATGTAAATTCCGGCTGACCGAAAACCGCGAGTGGGTGATGATGGCAGCATTGGGAATATTTTCCGCGATTACCCTGTGGCATGGCGGACCCTGGCTGTGGAATAACGGTCTGTCCCCGCAGGAAGACCGGAAGATAGGCGGATACCAGCGCATGATGCAGGTATCCCTCTCAACCCCGCGCAAGAATGAGAATTCAACGCTGACGTTGTCACCTTCGTTTTCAGTGGGCAGCCCGCCAAAGTGGCACTTCGCCCGCTACCAGAATTTTTACTTTGGCGCAGCGGATGAAGCAGCAGACCGTGACGAACTGATGGGAGTCACCGATGGGAACCGCTTCTTCTTCTCAAGCCGCATCGATCGATCCAGCATAGCATCATTTCTGGATGACCCGAATTCATTCGCCGTAAAACCGGTGGTGCACGAATACACCGGTGACAGTCTGGTGGTGGAGCTGAAGGTCCCGGCTGAAGGTTATTTCTCGTTTATCGACAATTGGGATGAAAACTGGCGGGCCAATGTTGACGGGTCGCCCGTGAAAATTGAAACATTGTTTGGCACATTCAAAAGCGTGAAATTATCCGCCGGTCAACACGAAATTTCAATGGCCTACTGCCCCCGGTTCTTTGAGTGGGCCAACCCGGCATGTAGTCGATAGCGGTGAGATAAATCCGAATGTAATAATATACCTACGCGAAATAGCAAACCCTTAGGGTTTTTGAAACCCTAAGGGTTTTAAGTGACGGTCCTTCGAAAAATCGAAAGAAAAGAGACTTACGCGTCTTTGAACTCACCGTCGACCACATCACCCTGCGGGGTGCCCTGGGCTTCCGCCTCAGGAACGGGGTTTCCAGCCGCGTTGTTCTGCGGAACAGCCTGTAAGGCAGTTTGAATTTCTTGCATCAGGCTCTGCATGCGGGAAACGTCTTCGCCGTTCATAGCCTGCTTTAGCTCGTTAACCTTTTCCTGCAGCGCGCCGTGATCGGCTCCACCGTTATCCTTGATCAGTTTTTCGGCGGCGTACACCACGGTGTCCGCCTGGTTGCGGGTTTCCACAACCGTCTTGCGGCGGGCATCGTCGCTGCGGTTGGATTCCGCGTCCTTCACCAGCCGGTCGATCTCGGATTTGTTCAGGTTGGTCGAG
>CAYQTY010000281.1:0-4704 GCA_964420535.1 uncultured Leptolinea sp.
GGAGTTTTATATTTTTTTAATAATTTTTTTATTTTTTTTAAAGCATTATTTTTATACGAAGATGCAGAAAAATATTCGCCGGGCTCTATAATATCTATTAAATAATGAGGTATTTCATTTATTTCTTGCCCAAATGGTAGTTTTCTTCTAGGAATTGCTTTAAAATACAAGTCATTCTGTAAATGCAAATTGCAAATTCCCTGTTCACTAACCTAACTTATCCTCCTTTCCGAAAATTTGCTTCTCTGCGCATTTCGGTGAAAACGCACAGCTTAAACGGCGGAAGCCGCACAGTGGAGAGGGAGAGAAGGCTGACAAGGGAATTTTACATCAAATGTTCGGCATGCTCCGCTGGGATCTGAGTTTTCGTTGGGATTCACCCTCGAGATGGATGCGATGGGCGTTGTGAACGAGACGGTCAAGAATAGCATCCGCCAGTGTGGGATCGGGAATGCGCAGATGCCAATCTGCGACAGGCACCTGGCTGGCGATAAGAGTAGAGGAGTGGCTAAAGCGATCATCCAGTACCTCAAGAATGTCCTGAGCATTCTGAGTGGAAATGGCATCTCGCATCCAATCGTCCAAGATGAGTAGATTTGTTTTCGCTAAAGAGCGCAACAAATTTGTCAAAGAACCATCTTGGCGAGCAATGGTGAGCGTATGAAGCAAGCGAGAAGTGCGGTGGTATCGCACAGTGAAGCCGAGGCGAACAGCCGTATTGCCGTAGGCAGATGCAAGGTACGATTTTCCACCTCCGGTAGGGCCATAAATGAGGACATTTTGGTGAGAGGAGATCCACTGGCACTGACCGAGTTCGAGGATAAAGCGTCGCTCCAATCCACGAGAGGGTGAGAAATCAAGGTCTTCGAGAGAGGCTTGCATGGGGAACCCGGCCGTGCGTATATTACGGTTGACCCGGTTATCGCGGCGCTGGCTGTATTCCACATCCACCAGTAAAGCAAGACGATCTTCAAACGGCAGATCGGTGTATTGGGGATTTGCTTGCTGTTCGCGCAAGGCATCCCGGAAGGCGGACAGGCGTAATTCATGCAGTTGGGTATCGAGGGATTGTTGGCTCAATTTAGACTCCTTTATTGGTAGTAGGAACTGCCGCGCACGTTTTCATGTGTTGGCAGCGCGGTTTCTGGTGCATTGGCGGACAGATATTCCAGTTCTTTTTTTACATCCCGGTAGGAAAGCAATTTTGCGGAGAGCAAGATCTGGCAGGCTGTTTCCATTTGCGTGTTTGTGTACTTACGTGACAGATCAAGGACGCCAAGACAGGAACGGTAGGCCTGCTGTGGGAAGTGCCGGGATTTCAACAAGGCAGTGAGATAAGCAGTGGTTTGTGGACCAATTTTGGCTGCCTCTTGCAGTAACCAATCGCCATCGGTAGCGGAAACGAATTTGTGGTTTGCAGGCATATGTTCTGTACGTGTCGAAAAGCGTCCTTGGGCCTTGCTGTGAGGGTGCACGGCAATTTGTTGGCCTTTGTGGAAAATGGCGACCAGGGTTTCGGAAGCGCGAATCCGTACTTCCTGCCGTACCAGTACATAGGGAACACTGTAGTAATGCCCCTCAAACGCAACGTGGTAATCGATATTTACCTTGGCGGTTTTCCAGGCAGCATATTCGTAAGGACACTCTGGCAGCGGACGCAGGGCGGGTTGATCCAGCTCTTCGAACAATTCTTTTCTGGATTTTCCCAAATGTTGCATTTCTCGCTGATTGAGTGTCTGAATCAGTGGTGCAATAGCACGGTTAGCTTCGCCCACACTGAACAAGGTGCGGTTGCGCAGTGGGGCAAGCACCCAGCGCTCCACATTTTGGACACTGTTTTCGACATGGGCTTTATCGCGAGGTCTTTTTACCCGCGCAGGTAGGACCGCTACATGGTAATACTCCGCCAATTCCTGGTAGCTAGGATTGAGTTCTGGCTCGTATCGGTTGGGTGATTTCACGCCACTTTTGAGGTTGTCAGGGCAAATTGTCTTTGGTATGCCTCCAAAGAAAGTAAAAGCACGTACATGCCCGCCCAACCAATGGGGTAGTTCCTGCGAATGCTGGATTTCTGCATAGATATAGCTGCTGGCTGGTAAGGTCGCCACAAATACCACCGCTCGGCTAATCTCCCCAGTCTCTGGATTGGTGATGGCTATGGTCATTCCGGCATAGTCCACCTCCATCTCCTCGCCTGCCTTATGCGGAAGACGCATGGTATTGGTATGGCTTTTATTCCATCCCTGGTAATGCACCCGAAATTGAGTGAATCCATACCCGTTTGGGTGTTTCTGCCGGTATTCCTGCCACAGTAGCGTTAGGGTTACCCCTCGCTTGGATAATTCTCGGTGGACTTCCTCCCAATTTGGCATGGGACGCTCGGCGGCTGGCCTGGGGTTACTTTCTTCTGGATACAACCGTCGGTAGAGTTCTTCATCACTCAGATCTTCCGGAAGTGGCCATGTCAGTCCGGCTTTCTCTGTCCGTTCCAGATATTCTCCCACGGTGCTGTTGGATACTCGGCATGCACGCGCCGCGGCTCGGTTTGATATTCCAGCTTCATAGTGTAATCGAATCACTTCGCGTATTTTTCTCACTGACAATCTCTCTTGGGGCATACCCACCTCCTTGATTTGGAAGTGGCAGAATACCCGATTTTGATATTGTCAGCGCTTCTTTCCCCTTTTCCTTACTGTGAGACTTGCTCCGTTTATGGTGTGCGGCTTGCTCCGTTTAACCTGTGCGACATGGACCGTTTAAGCTGTTCGCCATGCTCCGTTTTATGCAATTTGAGAGCCAGAGTGATCTTTCATCGCAAGAGGGATGCAATTGAAGCTCACCTTACTATTGTTTTTGTTGCACTGGCGATCTGTAGAATGATTGAATACCAAACCAAAATAAGCATCAAGCAGTTCGTGAAGCTCCTCCGTCCGATTCGGTCAGGTATTGTGACTATGAATGGGAATGAAATATTAGCTGAGCCAGAGATCCCAACAGTGGTGGAATCTCTGCTACATCGTCTGTCTATGGGACACTAGGATGATTGCTTAAACTCGGGAGGTCTTAACATGTCACACTTAGAAATTAACCAGCTATTTTTCCCCGCTAAAAGTGTGCGATTCGCTCCGGAATCACTGTGCGATTTGGAGCGGATTTTGCAGTTATAGCATGGCTTCGGCTATAGCCCGATTCGACAGCCCGATTTCATATCTCAGCCGGATAATTATTTTTTTCTTAATGGTTTATCATTTTCTGGACATGTCATTCTACTTGATTCTCAAGGTCTTAACATGTCGCATATGAGGATTAATCAGTAATTTCCCGCACTATAAGTGTGTAATTCGCTCCGGATTTTGAATCTGATAAGGACAATAGCTTGGATGAAATAAAAAAAAGAACTTTCTTTCTTTTCAAAAAGTAAAATTGATTGTTTTCTTTGAGAATATGTTCACTAGTGGGATGAGAAGCATCATTGCCATCCCCGTGGCAAGGGCAGAACCCACAGCTCCCATGCGTTTTGCGAAAAAAATATTTAATGCAATATTAATTGAAACTTGGAAAAAAATCATCAGCGATTGCGTTCCAGGATATCCCGCTTGCAGAATGATATTATTGAATGTAAGGTATCCTGAACTGATGGTTAACGAAACAAGCAGGATGAGGAATGGTATAAAACTGGCTTGAAAATCAGAATTTTCTCCATAAAATGATAGTGCAACCGGAAACAAAATAACGCATACCATTCCACTTATCGCCATTATGATATACGTGATCCTCTTTCCAGTCCGCACCCTCATATGTAGAATGTCCCATTTCTGCTCTTTGATTAAATTGACAACAATAGGAGAGTAATTCACTCGCAACGCAGATGGGATTTGAAAAAGTCCATCAATCAAGATGACAGCCAGACTGTAGACACCCACCACCCTGTCAGTGTTCAGAATACCCAAAATCAGAACATCTACCCTGGTATTCACGTCAAGCAACACGTTACTAAAGAAACTTCGCGAGCCAAATGACAGGTGTATCTTCACCCACTTTGACAATTCCCAATATTTATGAAAATGACGTAACTCTTCAAGCCTGTTGCTCAAGAGTAAAAAGACGAAAAATTCAGCCGAACTAAAAATCCATGGCAAATAATTAGGGGAAGCGTTAATAAAAATAAAAACAAGCAAACTGGCAATGATCAGAATATAACGCATTGCTTGGAAGAACGAATATTCATTTATTCTAGACTGGCCGTTAAGGTAAGCAAGACAGATTTTGTTGAATGAAAAAAATAATAAAGCCGGCAGCATCGAAATAATACCAATGCCTATCTGTTCACTCTTGAGAAGATTACAAATAAACCGGCTTGCAAAATCAGACTGGGTTTTCCATCATCTTGAGCGAACTCCGCTGTGTGTTTTAAAACTGATAAATGAATACCAATCACTGCAAATTGTGAGGCCACAAGGTAGACCGCGTAAACCTGGTTGAATATCCCATATATAGTAGAATCGAACTTTGATGAGATTATAAAATTCATTAAAAGCCCGCAGACCGTCATCACAATCAGGGAGGCAAAATTCCAAAAAATCCCCTGGAAAAATTTTTTGGCTAGCTGGTCAAGGATCTTTTGTATCATCTAGTATCTTCGTGGACCTGCGTTAATTTTCTGTATTGCGTAGTCAAAATTGATCCCCACGGTATCGCAGTACC
>CAYQTY010000282.1:0-257 GCA_964420535.1 uncultured Leptolinea sp.
CGTAAATTCGTCACGCCAATTTCCGTACGCAACCTTGCCAATGACATCCCGGATGAAGCGGTTGACACCCTGCTCTCGGTGGCCGAAAAAAACGCCAGCCTCTTCCAACGGTATTTCAAATTAAAAGCCCGCTGGCTGGGAATGGATAAGCTCCGCCGCTATGATGTGTACGCCCCGGTGGCAAGCTCCGAAAAAACCTACAGCTTTGACCAGGGTGTCAAACTGGTGATGGATGCCTACTCCGCGTTTGATCCTTC
>CAYQTY010000282.1:267-4695 GCA_964420535.1 uncultured Leptolinea sp.
CGCTGGCAATGAGGGTGATCGAAGAAGATCATATGGACAGCGAAGTACGCAAAGGCAAACAGGGGGGCGCGTTCTGCCTTACCGCCCTGCCGACACTCACCCCGTGGGTACTGCAAAGCTTCCAGGGCAAAGCGGAAGATGTGGCCACCCTGGCTCACGAACTGGGTCACGCGGTGCATTCCATGCTGGCATCCGGCCACAGCATCTTAACCTCCCATGCCTCTTTACCCCTGGCTGAAACCGCCAGCACATTCGGTGAAATGCTGTTGGTTGACCACCTGCTAAAGCAGGACCCGGATGAAGATGTACGCCGCGACCTGTTGTTCCGGCAGGTGGATGATGCCTACGCCACCATTATGCGTCAGGCTTACTTCGCCATTTTCGAGAAGGAAGCCCACGAAATGGTAGCCGCCGGCGCTTCGGTTGACGAATTATGCGCCGGATACATAGCCAACCTGAAGACCCAGTTCGGCGCTTCGCTGGATATCAACGAAGAATTCCAGTACGAATGGGTTTCCATTCCGCACATATTCAACGTGCCATTCTATGTGTATGCGTACAGTTTCGGCCAGTTGCTGGTGTTCTCTTTGTACCAGCAGTATAAAAAAGAAGGTGCGTCCTTCAAACCGCGCTACTTCAAGATACTGTCCACCGGCGGGTCAAAGTCACCGGATGAGATATTGAAAGAAGCCGGCATTGATATGCGGCAGGAGTCCTTCTGGCAGGGCGGGTTCGATGTGATCGACGGGTTGATCAGTGAACTGGAAAAGATACCGGTGAAGACCAAATAACTAAAAAAGGAGGCTGATGTTTTGAACATCAGCCTCCTTTTTCGTATTTTATGAATTAATTACTTACATCAATCGACTTTTTCATGACGTTGTTGCCTTCGTTGATCTCGTTGACGGAATCAGACGGGTCGATCACCGCTTTGGTCACAATGCCGCTATACGCGCTGGGATACCCCGGATAAATACACGAGAGCACCCGGCCGCCACCGGCATTGGACCCGTCCACATCCCAGGTGCAGCCCGGCGCAGGATAATTCTCACCCGGATACCAGTAGACGGTATACGGCCCGGAAGCGGCACCACCGTTGTTCATTACCTGAACCGTGACTGTTACCGCGTTACCTTTAACCGGCGGGTATGGATTGAACTGCAGACTGGTTATCACCAGATCCGGTTTGGCTTCCAGGGCTGGTGTATTTGTCACCGATTTGATTGATTTGATCTCCACGTAGAATGACACGCCGCCGCCCACACCGAACAGGATGCCTTCCGGTGAGCGCAGCCGGAAATAGCCTTTGTATGTGCCGGCCGTATCAGGCGCTTTAAGCGTCATGGTGATATCCACGGTTCCGCCGTACGGAACAGTGCCGCCCGTCACAGCCACGGCATCCGGGGCGTTCATCCGGTCACCGCTGTCAAACACGGCCAGGTACCCGGAGGTCCAGGTACACGAACCATTATTCTGGATGCGCCATGTTTTGGTAAACAATGTGCCCGCCGGAATTTCAGTCCCGTCAGGAATGGTCACATCGGTGACAAAAGCTGCCTGATTGCAGGGGCGCTGTGTAGGGGTGTTTGTAAATACAGGGGTAGCCGTATCCGGCGGTCTTGGGGTGAATGTTGGCGGGCTTTTTGTCGCCTGGCTTTGCGCGGTAGCCGTCTTCACTCCTATCTCCGCGATCACCGTGCCGGCTATATCAGTGGCATTTAACGCGGGGGTGGGTGTGTTCGTTGGTTCACCCTGAAGCCCCGCAGGTAAATTGCATGCCAGAGAGACAACAACAAATACCGACAGGAATAAACCGAGGATATTTCTACTTTGCCGAGTCATTTTATCTCCCTTGTATGAAGGACTCATATTATACATTCTGTATCCGAGTTATACACTCTGATCAAAATCTTTCGCACGAGGGATAAAAAAACCATGCCCGGCAGCCGGACATGGTCTATTTCGTGAGGTTTACTTTGAGCCAATCAAACAGCGGTTGTTTTGCCGGCTTTTTTCTTTTTTCTTTTTTCTTTATCCTTCGGACTTTTATCTCCCATGTCAGCCTCTTCTTTCTTTTTCAGTGGAATAGAATTGCACGTACGGGTGAAGTGATCCTTAGATCAAATTTGAATAACGATAGCACAATTTTTTACTGAAAGCAAGTTGTAGGCTTTGTCCAAAGCTGCATTCTACGGTTTGAACCGGTAGATATACAAACCCTGGTAAGTTGTGACAACATACAAAAGATCATTACGGTACGCCGCGTCCCAGGCTTGAAGGTTGCCGGTCACCCCGACATACTCTGCTTTCGTGATATCAGAGATGTTATATGCCATTATCCCCCCCAGGAAGAGGTATTTTCCATCAACAAGAATATCCGGCATTCCGCCGGGAATGGAAAGTTCCGCTGCCAGTGACGGTATCGTCGGGTCGGTGAGATCATAAACCAGAACTGTGTTGGGAATGACACGGATAAACAACCTCGTTCCGTCTGTCGTCAGATCAGATGGAGCCATATTCTGCATCCCCGGGATCGGTATCACCTGTTTCGCGGCTGGTTTCGCCGGATCGGCCAGGTCAAACACCCTCAGGCTGATGGGCTCCTTTTGTCCGCCTTTATCCATATCCATTACCCCATCCAGGGCGTAGAGATGGTCTTTGGCCAGAGCCAGTTTCCACTTCTCATTGGGTACATCCACAAAGTTGACAGCTTCCGGCCGCGACGGGTCTTTGATATCCACCACCCAGATACCCTTGCCGGGGTAAAACGCGTCTTTCAATCCCCAACCGGAAAGATACGCCAGATCGCCATTCAGAACCACGTCAAACGCGCCATCGGATGCCGCTTTATCAAACAGAGCGCCCACCTGCACCGGTTTTGACGAATTCGATAGATCGTAAATATGAAACGGGTAATTGCCATCTGAGATATAAGCAAATCCACCCCGAACTTTCAACCCGGTCGGGTATTGTGAGTACAAATTCTTCCGTTCGTCATCATAGGCCAATTCCTTCGGGTTAACCGGGTCTGCCACATCGACCACCCGAAAGCCGCTGTTGCGGCCCGCTATATACGCGAAGTTCTGATCAAGCCGGACATTCATCAAAACATCCGGCAGAGGCGTCATGTATTCCCCGGAACGGTTGAGGTCACCGGAATTTCGTGTTTCGATCAGGGTCAAACCGTACGCCGGATCTGTAACATACAAATGAGATCCATCAACAGCTAATCCGCGTTCGCCATGTTCCTTGACGGAAAATTCCCACCCGCCGACAGCTGTTGCCAGTTGACCGGTTTCACGGGGAGAACCCGGATCCGATATATCCATCACATGGATCCCATCCATATCGTCAGCCAGGTACACGGTATTTCCATCTACAACCAGGCCGGAAGCCACTTGCCTGTCCACCCTCCCGGCAATCACCGGTTTTTCCGGATCCGAGATGTCCAGAATGATCAAACCATCCAGTCCGGCAGCCAGACACAGGTGTTCACCGCATGGTCTGACACTGGAAACAGAACCTCCCGTGCGTCCGCCTTCCGGTAGGGATGTGAACGGATAAGAACCGATTTTTTCTGTTTTTTGAGGTTCACTCACTTTGAAAATATCCAAAGCCCTGTCTGATGTATTTACCATGTACGCATAATCCCCGGCCAGGGCGATGGAAAATGACGCGCCCGCCGGTTTTTGTTGTTCGTACAATACTTTTAAATTTTTCCGGTCAGAGACATCCACAATGAATAATCCACCGGGATTGCAGGCCATATACGCCTTCGAATCCCGCAAGACAATTCCATCACATCCCGGAACTTTCGGCAGCACAGTGCTAACCAGACCGATCTTCTTATCTTCGCCGATATCCAGAGCATGCAGCCCGCCATACATGGTCACCGCAAATAATGTGTCGCCATCCAGCGCCAACCCCATTACAAGGCCAGGCAGCACCGGACTTTCTGCTAAAACGGACGGGGATTGCGTATCAGTAACATCCAGGGTTACCACTCTCGGTCCCTGCCCGATGTAAACACGGTTTCCTCGGGCTGCCACCGCAACCGTGCTGCCCCCTAACTGACCAACCAGAGAGAATCCGCGCGGCATGATCCCGCCAATGTTGGTCTCCTGTTCTCTGCCGCCAAACAGTTGGTCAATCCCGTCCGTCAAAGGCTGGAAAACACTTCCACTTTCCGTCTGATCCCGGGTTTCGGGTTCATCCATAGTATTCCCTTCCGTAAAGAACCGGCAGGAAAAAATGACCAAATAAACCGCAAGGAATGTGAGCAGCATCTGGTTGGTTCGACGTTTCATACGACACCTCCCAAAAAGCACTACCCAATAAACTGTAACCTTCAGAAAATCCCCCTCTTATTTCACTCTCATCATAGAGGAGCGTGAAAGTTAATTCAACTGGTTTTTCTACCAAAATAAA
>CAYQTY010000283.1:0-4690 GCA_964420535.1 uncultured Leptolinea sp.
CATCGGTCAGGCGAAGGAGGGGAAGGTATTGGGGGTTGTAGGCAAACAGATGATAATTGGCTCCATCTGCCAACGAGAGGATCATAACGCCCTGTTCCTGCAAACCGGCAATATTTGCTCCAGTAACTGTGGGGGTCGAAGTGGCCGGAATTTCGGTGGGCGCAGGAGTATTTGTTGGAAGAGCCGTTGGAATGGTCAATTCTTCGGTGGCTTCCACCGGAGGTATATCGGTTGCCGTGGGACGGATTTCTGGTCTTTGAGTTGATGTTTGAGTGTGTTTAATAGCGGCAACCGCGGTATGAGCAGGTGTCGACGTTGAATGCCCTTCAGATTGGATAACCGGCAGTAAGAAATACGCAGTCACACCGATATTTGCCAGTATAAAGAGAACCAGCAGGTACAGCACCACTTTGGGAACAGGTTTCGATTTCATTTGCCGGCGATCAAATCAGGATTTAGTTGTAAAAACACTTTATTTTGTTACAAGCGCGGGTGTAAGAAGTTGCATGGGATCGAACATCTGGAACACACCGCTTACGCGCCAGTTGCAATAATTATGCCTGTCTTCTTCAGTGGTCGTAGGGTCATAGTGACCCATATTCTGGAATGTGGCTCCCGATGGGCCTATCCGCGTTTCGAGATGTAAGTGAGGCGCGCTGGATAATCCGGAATTACCGACAAATCCGATGTTTTGACCGGATTGAATGCTGTCACCGGTTTTAAACCCGGGAGCGCTGATCATGTGCCCATACAATGTGTACAATGATTTCTTGGATGAATTCCACTGATCCTGAGAGAGATCAGGACAATTTAACTTGTTATTGATTACCGTACCGATGGGTTGAGTCGGTATCTTGATCGCATGAATCACATTTTGCGGGAGCGAATCAAGCGGTGTTTCGATCATCAGGGCGTAACCGTATGGCGGTTTTTCCTGGGAATCTGACATGGTAATTTTCCCGGCAAAGACAGCCATAATCGGGTTGCCAAGGATCGGTTTATTTCCGCGGCTCCAGAAAGCGAAGTCTACACCGTGATGCCCCGAATCCTCACCTGGAGGTGGAAGGATAAAGGGTTGTGAAATCAGCTCAGGCAAACCTCCGATTTCAAAACCCTGGAGGGGCGAACTGATGACAACTGTATTGGCTATTGCGGTTTGAGCGGCCGCTGGATCGGACTGTGGAATCTGGATCGTTGTGGGTGTTGGCGCCAGCGTGGGGATGGGAAATGGTGTGCTTGGGATGGTATTTGAGGCCAGTGCAACACTCTCTTTTGACCATTCGCTATTCGCAATTGCCGCGTCTTGAATGGAAAGCACATTTGTTGGAAGGGCTTCTGATACCATCGGCATCGCGGCTTCTACGGTTGAGGCTGTACTAACTGGCTGGTAAAAAAATACGATTATGGTAACAAAAACCATGCAGATGACAAAGATTTTGACAAAAATCATTGCCAGTAATGAAAACACGGGAATAAGGTCTGAAAGTGAATCCTTGTTCATGTACCCCTGATATCCAATAACAGGAAAGTAAATCCGGAAAAGAGAGGCTGCCGTATGCTGGTCAGCCTCTCCTATAATGGTTAAGTATTACCGTTTTCTCGGAGCCGGTTCTGTGAAAAGGTCACCCGGGGTATCCAGATCGTCAACCGGAGGGGTGGTTGGGGGTTCGCGATGTGCAGGGACAACCGGTTGTGAAGTGGCAACCGGGGCAATGGACGCCGGGGCGGCAGGCTGCGGAATGACCGGAGCCGCCTGTGTCATCGGAATGGCTGTCGGGGCGGTCATCGGAACGCCAAGAATGGCGGCGCGGACAACCGTGCCAAGACCGGGAACACTGGCGCTTTCAGGCGTCCAGGGCTCTCCATAAAATACAGCGCGGACACGTCCGGAATACAGGAAGACCAGAACGATGATATCCAGGAAGGTCATCAGGGAGTATCCGCAAATGCTGGCTACCGCCACACCGGTTACTGCACCGACATCGGGGAGAAGCCCATTGATCACGGGGATACCCGCGCCCAGTAGGACGAATAATCCGCCAATTGAGCCGAACAGCGCGAGAAACACGGCGCCCATTCGGGAACTGTTTTTCAGACGGATCAGACCGGACCCAATGGAGGCATACCAGATGCTGAGGATGAGTCCGAAAATACCGCCGATGACCGGCAGAAAGATGGATTGCGGGCTGCCGGTTGCCGTAGACAGGTTAGGGATTATGGCAAACACCACGGTAGCGGCTGATCCCAACAGGCAGACAACGGCCATCAGGAAATGATATGACGCTACCAGAATGACACCGTCCCATACTGATTTGTCGTTGTTATTCATTCTTTACTCCTCCTCAAAAGCTGCATCACAGAAATTTGGTTTCGAGTGGTTGTATTTTAACTCGAAATCGTTGATTTTTTTTATTGGTTGATTCCATACAAACGGATTGTGCCATCTGTTGAACCGGCTGCAAGAACTTTACCATCTGCCGAGAGAGTAAGCTTCATCGTGGTGCCTGATGTTCCGGGTAAGGAAGTTAATAAATTTCCCGAGCCCGAGTCCCAAAATTCTATTCCTTCGCCGCCGACGGCTAGTATTTTATTATCAGATGAGAAAACCAGCGAATTTGAGCCTTTGGATTGGACGTTTTTCAACATCGTCCATCCGCCTGTTTCCCAGATGTAGCTGTTGCCATCTTCGCTGGATGAGGCCATGAAGTTGCCATCCTGACTGAAGGCGATACTGCGCACAGCTCGGGTGTGCTTTTCAAGGGTGGAAATCAACTGGCGGGTATCAAAGTTCCAAACCCGGATAATTCCATCCCCGCCTGCAGAAGCCAGCATGTTTGATCCATTGCGTAAAGCCAACTCAATATCACCTTTGGTAAATCCGGTGATGTTATACAGTCCGTTCCCGGTAGTCATATCCCACATCTTCAGGGTTATATCCACCCATCCGCCTGTGGAAGCCAGCCGGGTACCATCAGAACTAAATGCCACTGAGCGAACACCGCCGCTATGACCGCGGATCATGTAGACACGCTGTCCGCTCGCGATATCCCAGATAATAATGGTGTTATCGACTCCACCAGAGGCAAGGAACCGTCCATCGGGGCTGAAAACCAGTGTGTTGACGTTACCCACATGTCCTTCCAGGATGGCTTTTTCCGCATTCTCCTTGGGAGACCACAATGTGATCTTGCCGTCTTGATTCCCGGCTGCCAGCAAACCGGCATCCGGATTGAACGCGACACAGGTGACCGAATTTGTAAAACCTTTGAACGGAGCGACCAACGCGTCATCAGAGGGGCGCCAGATATGCAGCGTATTCGCGCCAATAGCCATTAATGATCCGTCCGCATTGAACGCGATAGAGTTCACTTCACCGGGAACTTTGCCGATCGTTTTCGCCAGCTTGCCTGTGGTAGTATCCCACAGGCTGACGGTACCGTTCTGTTCACCTGATACGATACCCGTTCCATCTTTAGTGAAGGCCAATCCGCGTACACCGGATTCAACTGATGTCAGCCGGATCTGTTTGCCATTGGTGGTATCCCAAAGGATGAACGTGTTGTCATCACTGGCAGAAGCAGCGATCTTGGAATCAGGGCTGATTGTGACCAGATTCACCGGTTTATAATGCGCGGTGATCGATATAAACCGGATCCCGGAGGAGACATTCCACATCGAAAGGGTCTTGTCTTCCGAACCGGCAACAACAAGCTGCCCGTCAGGACTGATCTGCATGGACCTGATCGGATTGCCGCTTCCCTCAAGTGTCTTGAGCAATGCTCCGTCAACCGCGTTCCATATATACACGTTGCCATCAATTCCGGAACCCAGTATGGACTTTCCATCCGGGCTGTAGGCCAACGACGAAATGACTATTCCACCGGTATCAATACGGGCGATGGCTTCATTTGTTCCATATTTCCAGATGATGATGGCGTTGTCTTTACCGTTTGTCACCAGGCGGGAACCATCGGGGCTGATGACAGCATTTGAGATGCCCGAACTCATGAATACCGAGTTGGTCTCGGCGCCTGTGGCCGGGTCAAGATTGAAGAAACCGCCATTGGTTATGGCTAAGAGCACACCGCCGGTTTGTCCGGGAATTCCCCAGAGAACCTGGTTGATCCGGCCTTTTCCCAGTTGACCGACAGGTTTCAGGAACGCAAGATTATCTGACCGGATAGGCTGGTCAGGCATTTGAAATACCGGTTGGATGGAAGGAATATCGATGCCGGCGGGAGCCGCTGTTGGTTGAACAGGTGCCGCAGTAGGTTGAACCTGAGTGGGCGGAATTTGAGTCGGTTGGGGTTGCGCGGTAGGAGTTGCCGGAATGCCTGTTGGTTGTACCGCAATATTTGTTGGATTGGTTTGGGTTGGCTTCAGCGCCGTAATCTGTGTAGAGGTGACCAATTTCGTGGCTGTTGGGGCAGAAGTTTTTCGCCAGAAAAGCACCATGGGTGTTTTTACCTGCCGTGTCATGGTGGGTTTTAGAGTGCCTGGCGTTCGCGTGATTCCAGCAGCAGACCGGGTGGAGAACAAGATCACAACAATGGATAGCAGAACGAGTGATAGCGACACAAATATTTTTACTATCAGGGCTATCGTAAGTGTTGTGCCGGGTAAGTTATAACGTTGTTGCAAAGGTTATCCTCACTCTGGAATGGACCGGAATACGAATGATGGAAAATTC
>CAYQTY010000284.1:0-4676 GCA_964420535.1 uncultured Leptolinea sp.
TGTTCAAAGAGGAGTATTCCGGCGAAACTGTCGACATGGGGGATTATGACAGCTTCTACCGCAAATCCGGTATGTTCCCGGAAGATTTCAATACACTGGTGGATGCGCACTTTGCCGAAATGCGTGCCAACCCGCCGGAAGTCGTCATCCTCAGCCCGGCAAGTTCACCGGAGTTGCGCAAATTTGTGGCAGATAACAACTACCGGAAGATCGCCGGGTATTACGGTTGGATCGATACCGAATTTGATCTTCTGGTTCAGCCGGAGAGTGACATCGAAGCCCCACCTGAGATCAGGTAATTCTGCCAAAATATTGTAGTATCAAATTAGACTTCCCCTGAAGGATCATTCACCATCAGTGGAAGTCTTTTGTTCCTGTCAGGTTTTCAAGCTTTTTATGTTAAATTCGGAAGCCCAAAGATAAAATAGAACACCAGAGCGAAAAATCCAAAAAACAAAACTTGCCAGATTAGTGAAGATTTCCTTTCCCCCGATATTCTGGGAAGGGTAAAACTGTAAAAATAATTATAGATATTGGCAAAAAAATAATAGAGTACGAAAAAGATTGATCTTGGAGTCCACCATCCAATGTACAGCATCGTAGCAGTGTACTTCCAGAAATACTGACTGATGCAATCACGGCACAGGGGGCCGCTGGTCTTAGCCGTAAACCGAATAATTAGAGCACCGATATGCCTTCGAATTGCAGCTTTCTTTACAATTCCAACACTTCCGCAATTTTGACAAATTCCCGGCCCCAATGATTCTTCGGTGATATTGATCGGACGAATATTTGGATAAGTAGTTGTGAACCTGACATAACGGTTTTCATCTGTTGAATTACCTTCTCTCTCAGGTTTAAACCGCTTCTCATCGTATTGACGTCTTTTCTGGGTGTTGGATAAGATATCAAACGCGTTTTTTATTTCACGGTATTTTTCATTCTCATCAGTGCTTGGGTTTTGCAGGGATTGATAATAATTGGAAAGACTTTGATAGGCTGCCTCAATAACGTGAATATCAGCTTTTGGGTCTACATGCAGAACTTGATATAGGTCCATTTAACCCCTCTTTTTTATGATGATCATTATTATAGACAAAACGCCTAAAACATATAGTTCAGACCACATGAAGATATAATTTGCTATCAATTTTGAAAGGTCGTTCTTCCATATCAATATGGCTTCATCATTCATTGGTATCATTTTTGGACTACTTTCCGCCCTCGTATGGGGAACTGGTGACTTTGCCGGCGGGTATGCCTCGCGTAAACAGAGCCAGTATCAGGTTCTATACCTGTCGGCTTTTTCCGGCCTTATCTTCATGGCTGTTACCGCCCTGATCTTTCGTGAGCCCATGCCGTCCACCCGCGGCATCATATTCGCGGCATTGGGCGGCTTGAGCGGCGCGCTGGGTATCGCCATGTTCTACCGCTCTCTGGCGATTGGCAACGCGGCTGTCGTCGCGCCGACCACCGCCGTGATCGGGACCGCCGTTCCGGTTTTGTTCAGTACATTTCTCGAAGGGTTGCCCTCCCAGTTGAAACTTGCCGGGTTCATTCTGGCCATCCTGGGCATCTACCTGGTTTCTACAGGCGAATCAGACCATCCTGCCGGAAAGAACGGTTTTTCACTGGCCGTGCTAGCCGGTATCGGGTTTGCCGGCTGGCTAATCCTTCTGGGAAACGTGGAACGCGGTTATGTTTTCACCCCGCTGGTGATCTCCCGTCTGGTGGCACTGGCGACCGGCATCGGGCTGGTCCTGATCAACCGGCAGAAATTCCCCGGAATATTCTCCAATCTTCCGGCGCTGGTATGTGGAGTTCTGGATGTGGGCGGCAACATCTTCTATGTTCTTGCCCGGCAGTTCACCCGGCTGGATGTAGCTGCCGTGCTTTCATCCCTGGGGCCAGCGATCACCGTGATCATCACAACAGTAGTGCTCAAGGAACCTGTCTCCCGCTGGCAATGGATCGGTGTGGTCGCCTGCCTTGCAGCGGTTTGCCTCATCTCAATCTGACAATCTTGTATCATTAATACAATGGTTACAGGCTCAATATCTGATCTGGAAGAAACTATCACAACATGCCGGCGCTGCCCTCGTCTGGTCGCGTGGCGCGAACAGGTTGCCAGCGAAAAACGCCGCGCCTATCGCGCCCAGGAATACTGGGGCAAACCAGTCCCGGGCTTTGGAGACCCTTTAGCCCGCCTGTTGATCGTGGGACTGGCTCCCGGGGCTCACGGCTCCAACCGCACCGGCCGTATGTTCACCGGTGACGCTTCCGGCGACTTTCTTTACCCGGCTCTTTACCGGGCGGGGTTTGCCAGCCAGCCGCAGGCCAGTCACCGAGACGACGGCCTTTGCCTCCATGATTGTTTTATCTCCGCGGTAGGCCGTTGCGCCCCACCGGATAACAAACCCACCCGGGATGAGATCGCCAATTGCCTGCCTTATTTAAGACAGGAAATGGATTTACTTTCAAACCTGCAGGGCATCGTGGCGTTGGGTTCCATCGCATTCAACGAAACCCTGTCACTGCTGGGGTTGAAGTCATCCGGCTATACATTTGGTCACGGCCAGTTCTATCAACCCGGCAGCGACCTCCCGTGGCTGCTGGCATCGTATCACCCCAGCCGCCAGAATACACAGACCGGCCGGTTAACCGTTGACATGTTCGATACCATCTGGAAAACAGCACAGGAAAAATTAAAATGATCCGTAAGAAAAAGACCAACAAACCCCGGGTTAATCCCATCCGCGCGGCGGTGGTGTATATCTTCGGGCTGGTCATCATTTTTGCCGGTGTATATCTCTTCACCCTCTCACCGGTCGGCCCGTTACCGGAGGCGTTGCCCTATCTGCAAAGCACAGACAAAGTCCAGGTGACTACCGGTGAATATACCTGGTTCCAGCCCGTGGAAGAACCATCTCAAACAGGGTTCATCTTCTATCCCGGCGGGCGTGTGGATTACCGCTCGTACGCGCCTCTTGCAGCCCGCCTGGCAGAAAAAGGCTGGCCGGCTGCCATTGTACCCATGCCTCTAAACCTTGCCGTTCTTGGGCCGGACAAAGCGGCCGAAGTGATAAAAGATCACCCGGAAGTCACCCGCTGGGTGATAGCCGGTCATTCGCTGGGCGGAACCATGGCCGCGCAATTCGCGGAACAGAATCCGGCTTCCATCGCGGGTATCGTTTTCCTGGCGTCCTACCCGGCAAATGACAAACTCGCAACAACCAATCTTCCAATCCTGGCCATATTTAGTGAAAATGACGGTCTGGTTACCGAGGAAGATCGTGAAAATTTCCACCCGCGTTTTCCAGCGTCGACTGAATGGCTGGTGATCGAAGGCGGCAACCACGCCGGTTTCGGCTGGTATGGTAAACAGGAAGGGGATAATCCGGCGGACGTATCATTGGAGGATCAAACCCGTCAGGTTGTTCAGGCCATTGACCAATTTCTGAAAAAATTGGACAATTAATAAAACATCATCAGGATAGAAAATGAAGAATAAGATCGCCTCACGAATTGATGCCGGGATCATCGAGGGACAGCCCGCCCCCGACTTTGAATTGACAAACGTGAAAGATATTCCGGTGAAATTATCCGGTTTCCGGGGCAAAAGCCATGTTGTGTTGGTGATGAACCGCAGCTTTGTATGCCCGTTTTGCCGGCGGCATATGGACACGCTTCAGCGCGATTACAGTGAATTTGTTAAACGCGGCGCTGAAGTCGTCATTCTCGGGCCCAATGATCAGGATGCCTTTAAAAGGATCTGGGAAATGGAAAATTTCTCCATGGTAGGGCTGGCTGACCCGGAATCGAAAGTTGCCGACCTCTACCTGCAGGAAGTCAACCTGCTGAAACTGGGGCGAATGCCTGCCCTGGTTGTGGTCGACAAACAGGGCATTATGCGGTTTGTCCACCATAGCAAGTCAATGAATGATATTCCGGAGAATGCCCGGCTGTTTGAGTTACTGGATCGCTTGAATAAATAAGATTTAGCGCCTCACACAAACCGCGCTGGCAATCTTGACGATGTTCAGATTACCATAGGTATCCAGCACAAACTGGCGCAATTTCAACGTGTAATCCACCAGGTTGTTCCATTTTTCATCCTTCATCCATGCGGCATCCAGCAAGATGGATGTTTTGTGATAAAGCTTCAGAAGCTTGACCTGGTTTTCTTTGCCATCGATCAGTTCCTGCTCTTCTTTGAAGCTGGCAAATGTCATCTCCCCCACCAACCGGGCTACTTCAGCATCGGTCCCGTCAGGCAGCGGCAAATTGGTATCTTCCAACACATCATGCCAGATCAACGCCTGGTAACCGGGTAGACGGATGTCTTCCGGCAATGTGGTTTCTGTAAGCAGCGTTATTCCGCACCAGATCGGGTGGATAACATAAGGAGTTTTCTTGTCCCAGAACCGAATGGCATCTTCCGGTGACTTCGGGTGTTCAATATGGGCGGCTATGGCGTGATTGATAGCCTTTTTCATGTCCATGGCAATTTCAAGTGTGGTCTTCTCCATATATCCCTCCATTGATAAATACCTACAAGGTTAATTATAAGGACAAAAAAAGAGACTGCCCTTGCGGACAGTCTCTCATCTCAAGCATTGAAATACTAGCGGCGGATAGCGCTCCAGCCGGCGTATGCGGCGGTGTCGCCGAGTTCG
>CAYQTY010000285.1:0-4638 GCA_964420535.1 uncultured Leptolinea sp.
CGCGTGCTCCGGGGATGGGAATGGCGGAAAGTAGAGCATTGGTGTAGGGGTGTAGAGGATTGCGGTACAGGTCTTCGCGGGTAGCCAGTTCCACCATCTTTCCAAGGTACATCACGGCAACACGGTCGGAAATATGCTCAACCACGCTGAGGTTGTGGGCAATGAACAGGTAGGTCAGGCCGAATTCCTGCTGAAGATCACGCAACAGGTTTAATACCTGCGACTGGATGGACACATCGAGCGCGGAGACCGGCTCGTCACACACGATGAATTGCGGACGCAGGGCAAGCGCGCGTGCTATACCAATACGCTGGCGTTGACCGCCGGAGAATTCGTGAGGGTAGCGCCGGGCATGGTATTCTTCGAGACCGACCCGTTTGAGCATGGTGATCGTGGCATCATACTGTTCGCGGGATGATCCGATGTTATGGATCTTTAATCCTTCCATCACCGATTCGCCGATAGGCAGGCGGGGATCCAATGACGCATACGGATCCTGGAAGATGATCTGCATATTGCGGCGGATCTGTTTCATCTCACCCGCAGACAGGCTGAAGACATCCTTGCCGTCAAATTCCATACGGCCGGATGTGGGTTCGGTCAGGCGGAGGATAGTGCGGCCAATGGTCGTCTTGCCGCAGCCAGATTCTCCCACCATACCGAGGGTTTCACCCTTCTTGATGGCGAAAGAGACATCGTCCACAGCCTGTACACGGCCAATTTCACGCTGGAATATGCCTCCCCGTACCGGGAAGTGTTTTGTCAGATGTTCAACCCGGATCAGGTCCGGTCGATCGGCATGTGACTGCTCTGCCATGTGTCTCTCCAAAAACTAAAGCTGAATGGGGGCTTTGTGGCCTTCCGTTGACTGGTACAACCAGCAGCGGACAAGATGGCCGGGTTGAATTTCAACCAGAGGGGGATTCTTTTGTGAACAGATATCCATTTTGTACTGTTCACACAGGCGGCAGCGCGGTGTAAAACGGCAGCCTGAGGGGAGATTGACCAGATTGGGCACATTTCCCGGAATGACTTCCAGTCGGTCGGCCACCTTCCCGAGGACCGGGATGGAACCGATCAATCCCTGTGTGTACGGATGATAGGGTTTATCAAACAGCACATCGACTTTGCATTGTTCCACCACGTGACCGGCGTACATCACCGCCACGCGGTCGGCCATATCGGATATAACACCCAGATCGTGGGTGATCAATATAATTGACGTTCCAGTTTTCTCACGTAAATCCAGCATCAGGTCAAGGATCTGAGCCTGGATGGTCACATCAAGGGCAGTGGTGGGTTCATCCGCGATCAGCAGACGGGGATTCAATGCCAATCCCATGGCGATCATCACACGCTGGGCCTGTCCACCAGACATTTCGTGCGGGAAGGCATGCGCCTTGCTCTTCGGGTCGGGGATGCCGACAAGCTTCAACAGTTCAACAGCCCGTTCCCAGGCCTGTTCTTTGGGCATTTTCTGGTGGATTTGCAGCACTTCGGCCACCTGGTCGCCGGCGGTGAAGACCGGGTTCAGGCTGGACTGGGGTTGTTGGAAGATCATTGAGAGGCGGTTACCACGCATCTTTACCATCTCATCTTCAGGCAGCTTGAGCAGGTCTTTCCCATCAAAGAGGATCTCGCCGGAAACGATCTTTCCGGGAACCCCCACCAACCGCATGATGGAGAAGGATGTGACACTCTTACCGCAGCCGGATTCACCGACCAGACCCAGAATTTCCCCCGGAAAAACGTCAAAATCCACGCCATCCACTGCTTTGACTACACCATCCTCGGTGTAGAAGTAGGTGCGAAGATCTTTGACTTGTAAGAGAGGATCAGAATTTTCCATAGATTCCCTTATTTGGGGCAAGTCTGCCCAAGATCAAAAGATTCGATGCCATACAGGGCAGACCTGGATGAGACATCCATAACCAGTCCGCACAGGTCGGGGCGGGTGGCGGCAATTTTCAGGTGGAAGTACAGCGGGATAGCCGGCAGGTCATCAGAGAATTGTTTCTGGGCAGCCGCGGCGCCGGCAGCGCTGGCAGCTGCATCCGCTCCGGTGGAGCGGGCCTGCAGGCATAGTGTGTCAAATGCCGGGTTTGAATAACCACCCAGGTTGATGCCCATCCACTGGTTGGCCGCGGTGGGAATCTGGGAGGTGGTGAACATGTCACAGGGAAGGCGCTGACCAGCCTGCCAGGCGATCTGCGCCAGGTCAAACTTGCGGCCAAACAATGCACCATCCGGCGCGGACGCGTACAGCGTTTCGGGCGCGGTTGTGTTTATGTTGATCTGAATACCACAGGCTGACGCGGACTCAGCCAGCACTTTGACAATTTCCTGCCGCAGATAGGCGTTGGTCACCAGATAATTCACAGATAGTTTTGTGCCGTCCTGCACACCGGGAACGCCGTAGGCGATACGGGGTGTGGTTGGGTTGGCATCATCATCCTTCCAGCCCACTTCGTCCAGCAATTTGGAACCGGCATCCACGTCATACGTGTATCGGGTCAGGTCAGACGCCAGTAACGGGTGATCCGGCGGGAGGAATCCATCCGGAATGAAAGATTGCTGAAGAAGTTGTTTGTTGACGGCCCGGTCGCGGTCAAAACAATAGGCAAACGCTTTGCGGGTTCGCGCGTCACCGAAGAAGTCCGGGCGGTCGCCGGTAGCCGGGTAATTGCCGTCGGCGTATGAGGCGGGGACGATATTGAAAACCAGTTGTTCCCATTCAGGTCCCTGCCCGACCTGAGCCGCGATCTTGCCGGCTTTCTGGGCGTCAAGCACCTGTTCGAGCATGGATTCCAATCCGGCAGATGGGTCGACAATATCGCAGTCACCCTTTTGCAGGGCGGCGAGGTTATTATCGGCTTGAGTGCCGGGGAATTTATACACCAGGGTTTCGATCTTTGGCAGACCTTCGGATGCCCGGAAGTATTTCGGGTTCTTCTTGAGGGTGATATGGTCACCCTTGACCCATTCGGACACTACGAACGCGCCCCAACCCAACGGTTTCAGAAGAGACAGGTGAGGTCAACAGATCGGCGGGTTTGATATCCTGCCAGGCATGTTTGGGCAGCGGGAGGAAGTAATTCTGCTGGTAGAAAGCATCCAGGTAACCGGGGATACCGGTCCATTGAACCGTTTTCTCGTCGGCCGCGGTGTATGTAGAAGTGCGGTCCACCACATATCGGTTGACCGGTGTAGCCGGGTCGGAAGCCAATTGGAAGGAATACACGGAATCGGCGGCGGTCAAAGGCTGGGCGTCAGACCAGGTGATGCCGTCTTTCAGGGTGTATTTCGCCGTGAGGCGGTCCATCTTTAGTTCGCTGGTGCCATCCCAGGTGACGGCGCATCCAGCTGCTGTACATCCGCTTGGATAGACGGTTAGCCCTTTAGCCAGGGTTTTCACCTCATCGGACGGCGTCAGAACCGGTTCGCCTTCCACCACGGGGATAGATTCAATGACCGCGTCACCATCTGCCAGGGAGGGCAGCTTGGTCAAAATGACGGGAGAAGGCGAGAATTTTATCTGGTCGATGGGGCCGTCATAAACGGCCTCCAGTATGCTCCACACTGATTCCGTCGGGCTGGCATACGGATACAAAGAAGCCGGCTCCTGCGCAAGGCAGACCGTGAGGGTCTTCGCGGGAGCGGCTGTCGGCTGAGCCGGGGTTACCGTGGGCAGCACAAAGGTGGGGATCACACCCACGGTTGGCGTGGATACCAGGGTCGGCGCAGCCGAGGCGGCCGGCTGGCAGGCGGACAGGATAACCGGTAAGAGGACCAGTCCGCTTATGAGTCGACGATATTTTTTATTTTTAGGAAATTTTTTCAACATTGCTCTCTATACGATACAAGAAAGCGGTTGCAGACGGACTGCAACCGCCTCATCTTTAATATGGCGTATTATAACGTCCTTTTTGTTTGATTCCCAACAGATTGACCGGCGCGGGATTGTAAACCGGTTAATCCTTTTCTTCATCCGCCGGCGGCGCTCCGGCGCCGTAATCCAGCACTTCACGGGTCTGGCTGCCGGGTTCAGACGGGCCGATGATACCCTCTTTTTCCATGGTATCGATCAGCCGCGCGGCGCGGTTATAGCCAATACTTAACCGGCGCTGCAACATTGAAATTGACGCGCGTCCGAGCGTGCGAATGACAGAAAGCGCTTCATCGTACATAGGGTCAACCGGCGCGATACTGCCGTCATTGCCCCACAGGTCAGGTTGACGCAACGGCGTGGAGGGGAGAGTCGGCATGGGGACGGATAACGGAGCGGCCGTCTGACCGGCTTCCACGGCATCCGCCGCTTTGATGCGCCAGTGGTCAACCAGACGGTTGATCTCAGCATCCGCCGTGTACACACCCTGAAGGCGGACGGGCGCGGGAGCATCCGGCGCCTGGTACAGCATATCGCCGCGTCCGAGCAGACGCTCGGCGCCCGGCTGATCGAGGATGACACGGCTGTCGGTATTGGACGTGACGGAAAAAGCGATGCGCGCCGGGAAGTTGGCTTTGATCAAACCGGTGACCACATTCACAGACGGACGTTGTGTGGCCAGGATCATGTGAATGCCAGTGGCACGTGCCAGCTGCGCCAGGCGGGTGATGCATGTTTCCACTTCTTCCCCG
>CAYQTY010000286.1:0-4616 GCA_964420535.1 uncultured Leptolinea sp.
GGCTTACGGTGCCGGTTATGTGGCAGCCAAACGTTTCGGCGCGGCCGAAATCGTTGATCCCCGCCCGTTCGCGGTGGGTGCCATCAAAGAGACATATAAAAAGTACCCGAAGACAGGCCCAATCCTTCCGGCTATGGGTTACGGCGATGATATGACCCGTGACCTGGAAAAGACCATTGATAAAGCGGATGTTGACCTGGTGGTCATTGGCACACCGATCGACCTGAACCGGGTAATGAAGATCAAGAAACCCAACCAGCGGGTGCGCTATGAGTTACAGGAAATTGGCAAACCGACCCTGGAAGACATTTTGAAAGAGAAATTTGGTAAGAAGTGATTGACGAAGCTGAAATTTTTGTAAGAAGTGGACGCGGTGGAGATGGTATGGTCCATTTCCACCGCGAGAAGTTCGTCAACCGGGGCGGCCCGGATGGCGGAGACGGCGGGCGCGGCGGTGACGTGATCCTGGAGGTCAAACCTACCATGAACACACTTTCCGCGTTCCGTCATCAGTTGAGGTACCTGGCTCCGGATGGTAAGAGCGGTGGTCCCAATAATATGTCGGGACGATCCGCTGAGAACCTTGTCGTCCACGTGCCGCCTGGTACGCTGGTATACAACAAAGAGACCGGCAAGCTGCTGGGCGACCTCGTTGAAGCCGGCCAGCAGTTGCTGGTGGCTAAAGGCGGTCGGGGCGGGCGGGGCAATCAGCATTTTGCCACGGCCCGCAACCAGGCGCCGCGAACCGGTGAAAAGGGTGAACCTTCAGAAGAATTCACCCTGAAACTGGAACTGAAACTGATCGCTGATGTTGGTCTGGTAGGGTTGCCGAACGCTGGCAAATCCAGTTTCCTGGCATCCGTAACCAATGCCAATCCCAAGATCGCGGATTATCCGTTCACTACATTGGAAGCCGCTCTGGGCGTTGCCCAGATCGATTTTGACAACAGCCTGGTCATCGCCGATATCCCCGGTCTGGTGGAAGGCGCGCATAAGGGAGTAGGTCTGGGTTTTGCATTCCTTCGCCATGTGCAGCGCAACCGTGTACTGATCCACATGATCGACGGACTGGCGGAAGACCCGGTAGCCGATTACACCCAGATCAACAATGAACTGGCGTTGTTTGACCCCAAACTGGGGACCAAGCCACAGGCTGTTGTGATCAATAAGATCGATCTGCCCGAAGTGAAAGACCGGCTGCCGGAAATCGAAGCCGCTTTTAATAAAGCGGGTATCGAGATCATGACCATCTCCGCGTTGGCACGCACCAACTTGATGGATGTACTCAAGAAAGTTCAAGAGCTGCTTCAACTGGCTCCGGAACCCGAAATGGTGGAAGAAGAGGAACTACCGGTATATAAACCGGAAGAGAACCGCTATGAATTCACCATCGAGCAAACATCTGAAGGCTGGCGGGTTCACAGCAAAGGTATTGAACGGGCCGCGGCTATGACCCTGTGGGAACACGAAGGTTCCGTACGGCGGTTCCAGCATCTGATGGAAAAGATCGGTCTGGATAACGCATTGCGTGATGCCGGAGTAGAAGAAGGCGATACCGTCTTTATTTCTGATTTTGAACTGGAGTGGATGGAATAGGTATGGCGCGTATCGGGCTTTTCGGGGGAACGTTCGATCCGCCGCATCTGGGTCACATGATCCTGGCTTCGGAAGCGTTGCACGCTCAGAAGCTGGATAAGGTATTGTGGATCCTGACACCACGTTCTCCGCTAAAGGAAAAGAATCAGATTTCTCCGCTTGAGCAGCGGCTGAAACTGGTAAAAACCGCGCTGCGCGGCAAACCGGAATTTAGCCTCTCGCAGGTCGATATCCAGCGTGAACCGCCATACTACGCGGTGGATACCGTCAATATATTAAAGAACAGGAATCCCGGAGATGAATTTGTCTACCTTATGGGTGGCGATTCTCTCCGGGACCTTCCATCGTGGCATGAACCAGCCGCTTTCATCAAAGCGGTCGACGGGCTGGGGGTGTACCTCCGTCCGGGGGCTGATTCTGATCTTGACTCTCTTGAGGCCGTATGCCCGGGAATAAAGAAGAAAACCACGTTTTTTACCGCGCCGTTGATAGAAATTTCCGGTGCGGATATTCGTCAACGTATCAGGGATGGAAGGCCGTTCCGGTACTTTCTTATCCAGTCAGTGTATAAATCGATCATACGTCACAATTACTACGGAACCTGATGGCAGAACAAATCGCGACGCACAAAAACAGATTATTTGAAGACAGGGTACTGAATTCCCTGGTTTCCGGTCATTTCATTGTTGACTTATTGAATGGCCAAAGGTCTCTGTTATTTACATTTCTCAGTCTGATGCTAGGATTGACCAATTCGGGACTCGGATTACTTACTTCCTGTTATGTGATAGCCAGTGCTGTGGCACAACCTGTTTTCGGATATCTCTCAGACAAAATCGGCGCACGCCGGGTAGTGGCAGGGGGTGTTCTTGGAATGGGTTTCTTTTTCTCCCTCGCCATGTTTTTTCCGGGATGGCCCGCTGTGGGATTGCTTATTCTGGCAAGTATCTGCTCCGGCGCGTTTCACCCGGCGGGTGCTTCAGAAGCAACACTCTCCGGAAGAAACAGACTACACGGGCGTGAAGCTGTGGCTTCATCCTTGTTCTTTCTTTTCGGTCAGATGGGTTTTGGAATAGGACCTATGATCGGTGGTCCGATCATAGGATACTTTGGTATCATCGGGCTTTTGCTTCTCTCATTCTTCACATTGCCCATTGGGTTAATTGCGTTTCGTGAATTGAAGGACCTGGACAACTCACGTGAAAAACCTGTGCGAGCCGTCTCCCCGGACGCTGAAAAATCGTCTTCCGTCAGGGTTGTTTTTTCACGGGCGCTTTTGTTGATGGTTGGGATTTCTGCGTTTCAATCCTGGGCGCAATCTTCGATAACCGCCTATATGCCCCGCTTCCTGGCCGATAAAGGACTGACGCCTTCTGCGTACGGGATTATCATCGGACTATTCACCGCGGGCTCAGCTATTGGCTGCATGCTTGGCGGTGAACTGGCAGACCGGTCCAGCCGAAAGACTGTCATCGCGGGCAGTCTATTGCTATCAACAATACCCCTATTGCTCATAGCCCTCACCGGTTGGAGTTTCTGGCTTTATCCACTCATGTTCCTGTCCGGTTTATTGACCGGCGGTCCGTTTAGCGTGATCGTGGTTCAGGCGCAAAAAGTAATACCCGGAGGTATAGGTTTGGCCTCCGGGCTTACTCTCGGTTTCATTTTTTCTGCCGGTGCCATTGGTACGATCTTTACCGGTATGGTGGCGGATAACATGGGATTTATCGCAGCGTTCTACCTTACTTCAGCTATCGCACTGGCTGGCGGATTATTGGGTTTATTGTTACCGGGAAAAAGTTCAAATCCGGCTTAAAACCCGTCCTCAGGCATCCATCTGGTAGGTGTGGTACTTATTTGTGCAGGGGTTTCCCCAGGCAACATGCATTTGCCTGGCTGTTAGATCCATGACCAGACTGGTAATGGTCTTTTCGCGGTCGAGTGGGTCTTCATCATAAACCGCGTGGTTGCAAATTGAATCGGGATAGTTCACATGGTCGCGCAGAATAGCCTGAAGGGTCTGCGTGGTATGCATCTTGGTCTGTTCCAGTAACCTTGACGCGCGGTGATACCTCACTCGGGTGCAAATCAGTTCGTCTGATTCATCTTCCACGGCTTGCATGTTTCGGTCGAGGTAATGGTTCGTATGGGCAATGGCGTTTTTATCCGCGTACAAAACGGCAAAATTACGGGCTGATACTTCCACGTTATACATTTCACCGCTTTCATGGGCGAGCAGGTGATTGTAACCAGCCGCGCGCAGAGGCGCCACCATATGCCGGATGGCTTCAGCCGGGGTGCGGGCTGAGAGAATGGCGCGTGAAAGAATGACACGCGGAATACCGATCCGGCAATCAGACGGGTAGACGGAGTCACAGCATTGCGCGATCCCGGCAGAATTGAAGCCGATATTGGGCAGCAGCCCGCCATACGTCATGGCAAGAAAGGTGGGTTCATTTTCCGGCTCGGCATGGATAAGGAACACATCCGGCTCATCTTCCGGAACCCAGTCTTCATTATGTCCTACCAACACGTGCCCGTTGGCAGTGCGTTGTTCGTTGACAGCAATGCTGGTGCATTTGGTCAGGTGAAGGGCGTCAGTCGTCACCGCTTCCATGGCGTTCAGAACTACCAGGTCATCGAAAAGCACGTCCGCCCCTTCGGCAATTCCATGGATTTCTTCTACCATCTGTGGATATCGTTCCTGGGCGAAAGGCAGGTATTTGCGCGCCTGTATCTCAGCGCCTTCCCATGTCAATTGAAGAGAGTCGTACGTGGATTCCAATAAATGGCGGGCATTTTCAAGTGAATGTTTCACCTGGTTGGATGCCTGTTCACCAATCTGCCGTCCCATTTCGCGATGTGATCCTTTTACATGGATCATTAATGGGGGTGTATCGTGTTTGATAATCAATTTGTCGTTGCTCATAGCCCTAATCATAAAGGATGTTAAGCTCTTTATCAAGTTGAGCTCCCGGAAATCAAAAAAGAGACGTCAACCGTCTCTTTTTGAAAATTTT
>CAYQTY010000287.1:0-1166 GCA_964420535.1 uncultured Leptolinea sp.
ACATGCCCGTTTTGCAAAACCACCTACCAGCTTACTGAAGAACCCAAGTGGTAGAAAAAATCAACAATTTATTACCGGGGAGGATGCCTATGTCCAGGTTCAGGTGGCTCAGTATTACATTTGCCTGTCTTCTTTTGGCATTGACAACAACAAATGCCTACGCGCAAACCTATCTTTTTCAGGTTGACAGCCTGGATGTCAGTGTCTATGCCAATACGGATGGCACATCATCCATAGACTATCAATTCGTATTCACTAATAATCCACAGGCCAGTCCCATTGACTATGTGGATGTTGGTATACCCAACAGTTCCTATTCGCTCTCGAATGTCAGCGCGGAAATAGATGGATCGCCCATCTCTGATATTGAACACTCCGAGTATGTTTCACCCGGTGTCGCGTTGGGTTTGGGCCCCCGCTCCATTCCCCCGGGAAAGACAGGAACCGTTCATGTGCGCATCAATAATGTAGAACGTGTCTTTTATCCTTCCACTGCTGAAGGCGTGGAGGATTACGCCAGCCTTGAATTTTCACCCACATGGTTCGGTTCTGAATATGTGACCGGATCCACAAACGTCACTGTGACTCTTTTCCTCCCGCCCGGCATCAATACGGAAGAACCACGCTACCACGCGGTTCGCGGCGGATTCCCCGGTTCGGCCGAACCTGAATCCGGTTATGACGAGGAAGGCCGTGTTTTCTACCGGTGGTCATCGGATGCCGCGAATGCCCACACACAATACACTTTCGGCGCCAGTTTCCCGGCTAAATTAATTCCCGCCGAAACCATTGTCAAAGAACCGCCCATTAAAATAGAATTTGAAGATATCTGCTGCGGAGCAGTGGTATTGGGTTTTATCGGTTCCTTCCTATGGGGCATCTATGAAGCCATCTGGGGCACTCAGAAACGCAAGCTCCAGTACCTTCCTCCGAAAATCTCGGTGGAAGGCCACGGTATCAAACGCGGTCTGACGGCTGTCGAAGCAGCCATCCTCATGGAACAACCGGTCGATAAGATTATGACCATGATCTTATTTTCACTGATCAAGAAAAATGGGGCTGAGGTTACCACCAGAGAACCGTTGTCGATCCGAGCTGTAGAACCTCTTCCCGAAGACCTTAATGCTTACGACACAGAATTCCTGGAAGCCTTCACGCTCGATGAT
>CAYQTY010000287.1:1176-4605 GCA_964420535.1 uncultured Leptolinea sp.
AAAAAAAGCGGCGGCAGGTCTTGCAAACCATGATCATTAACCTTGTTAAGAGTGTCGGTGAGAAAATGAAAGGCTTCTCCCGGAAAGAGACCTTAGCCTATTACAAAGATATTATGGAGCGCGCCTGGGCACAGGTTGAGACGGCCGATACGCCTACCGTGAAGATGGAAAAATTTGACCAGTATATGGACTGGACCATGCTGGATGACAAATTCGGTGACAAAACCCGCGACGTCTTCCGCTCGGATCCCGTCTTCCTTCCCAACTGGTGGGGTCGCTACGATCCGACCTACTCCTCGTCATCATCATCTAGCGGCGGATTGCACAGCCCATCGGTACCTTCTTCGACCGGATCTGGTGGTGGTATGCAGCTTCCCTCACTGCCCGGTGCAGATTTTGCCGCATCGATGGTTGGCGGCATTCAGAACTTCTCCAGCAATGTTGTTGGTGACTTAACCTCCTTCACCAGCGGTGTAACGGCAAAAACCAATCCGGTACCGGTTACCCGGTCGTCGGGACATAGAAGTGGCGGTGGCGGCGGCCACAGCTGTGCGTGCGCCTGTGCCTGCGCCGGTTGTGCCTGTGCCTGTGCCGGCGGCGGCCGCTAAAACAGAAAGATTTCTCGTTGAACGGTAAAACACTTTTGGCCTCAGTAATAAGTTTCCGGCACTGGTTTGACCGGAGCTTCACCCCTGTAAAACCGGGGCTGTATGTGTTTGACCGCAATCAAGGTTCGGATAAATGCCGGGCGCACTTGCGCATCGACCCCGATGGGTTTGGTACGCTGTTGGTCAACGCCGCGCGTATTTACCATCTGAACCCGACCGCCGCTCTAATTACCAGTATGCATTTGAACGGCAAGTCGGAACCGGAGATCATCTCACGGATCTCACAGGTGTATGCCATCCCGGTTGACCAGGCTCGTGCTGATTTCAATGAAATCAAAGCCACAATCGACGCTCTCCTGGATCCCAATCCTTCATGCCCGGTTTGCGAATTGCAGCTGGAAACCGATCTTCCGTTCAGTGCCCGCCCTACAGCGCCATACCGTATGGACCTGGCATTGACCTACCGCTGCAACAACAATTGCGCCCATTGCTACAATGCCCGTTCCCGTAATTTCTCGGAAATGAGCACAGAAGTATGGAAACGGGTGATTAAACGCTGCTGGGAGATTGGGATACCTCATATCATTTTCACAGGCGGCGAGCCCACCCTGCGCGATGACCTGCCCGAATTGGTCGCCTACGCGCAGTCGCAGGGACAGATCACCGGTATAAATACCAATGGACGACGCCTGGCGGACAGGTCATTCCTAAATGAATTGATCGCCGCCGGGTTGGACCATGTGCAGATCACGTTTGAGTCAGCCGATCCTGCCACGCATGACCGGCTGGTCTGTCACCCCGGCGCGTGGCAGGAAACCGTGGCCGGTATCAGGAACGTGACAGCTTCCAGTCTATACATGATGACCAACACCACCCTACTACAGGAAAACGCTCCCCGGTTGAATGAAACGTTGAATTGCCTCAAAGAACTCGGGGTACCTACCGTAGGGTTAAACGCGTTGATCTATTCCGGCCACGGTCAAACCGTGGGCACCGGATTACCCGAATCTGAACTGCCCGATCTGTTGCTTACAGCCCGCCGGTTGACGGCGGAAAATGATCAGCGCCTGATCTGGTATACCCCCACGCAATACTGTCACTTCGATCCTTTATCCCTGCAGCTCGGGGTGAAAGGCTGTACGGCGGCCTTGTATAACATGTGTGTTGAACCGGATGGATCGGTGATCCCCTGCCAGTCGTATTATGAACCGGTGGGTAACATGTTGAAGGATCAATGGAAATCCATCTGGGAACACCCGTTATGTGTATCGCTTCGTGAGCGGCGGAATGTTCCCGCCGCCTGCGCCGGTTGCACCTTGCTTCAAGAATGCGGCGGCGGCTGCCCGCTTCATCAACTGGACTCGCAACCGGTTCCTATTCCTGTTGAATTTGCCTGATCTTTTGGGAGGTAATCATGAAAAAGTTACAGAGCTTACGAGACCGATTTTTTCCCGCCCCACGCCGGTTGCCTTCCGGATTTCACCCATTCCAATCGCCCCCGGAGGTAAACCCGCCTTACCGCCTTCACCTCCGGCTGGAAGATGACGGTACCGGCGTGCTGGTGATCAATGCCAGAACCGTATTGCATCTCAACCAGACGGCGGCGGAAATGGCCTATCACATGGTGAAAAAAGATCCGGTTGACGTAACCGCGAAGGAAATTTCGAAACGCTACAGCGTTCCCTTCCAACAGGCGTTGAATGACAGCCACGACTTTCTGGACCGCATCCAATCCATTATCGAGACTCCCCAACTGGATCCGGTGACATTCCTTGACTTTGACCGCGTTGACCCGTATTCTCAAAAATTATCCGCCCCATTCCGCCTCGATTGCGCGTTGACGTATAAAACAGGCGAAGAGATCCCGCATTCTGCACCGGTTGACCGCGTAAAGCGCGAATTACTAACGGATGAATGGAAGGTCATCCTGCAAAAATCCTGGCAGGCAGGTATTCCGCAGGTCGTTTTCACCGGCGGCGAACCCACTCTGCGCCCTGACCTTTGCGAGTTGATACAGATCACCGAAAACCAGGGACAGGTCACCGGGTTGCTGACGGATGGTAAGCGATTGGCAGAACATGATTACCTGCACGCGCTCCTTCAATCCGGTCTTGATCATGTGATGATCAACCTTGACCCCGAGTCCACACAAACCTGGGAAGCCATCAAAGACGTGGCAAACGAAGACCTGTTCATGACGGTGCACCTCACCCTGAACGGGAAGAACATCAAAGATGCCCGGTCGGTTCTGGAAAAACTGGAACAAAAGATGGGAGACAATCGAAGCCTGTCACTATCTGTGAGCGACCCGGACCTGTCGAAAGCCATGGCGGAATTGCGCAATTACGCCGTACAGCAGGGATTTGAAATTTCATGGGACCTGCCTGTGCCGTACTCAGCCCAGAATCCCGTCTCTATCGAAATGGATCCGGAATTTGAACCCGCCCGCGGCACCGGCAATGCCTGGCTATATGTGGAACCCGATGGCGACGTCCTTCCCGGACAGGGTGTCAACAATGTTCTCGGCAATATCCTGACGGACCCCTGGGAAAAAATCTGGAACAACCGCGGCTGATATCCCTTCATGCGTTTTGAAGCGGATATGCACGAACGCTTTGTCGAGCAGGCGGGCTGGACCCGCCAGGCTCAGTCACTGTTTGCTCAGGCAGCCAATTTGACATCCGATAGCGCTGTGCTAGAGGTGGGCTGCGGAACGGGCGCCGTGATGTCATCCCTCGCGGGTATCACCCCCGCGAATTACACGGGTATTGACGTGCAGCCCGGCTTGCTGGAATACGCGGTTCACACATATCCCGGATTC
>CAYQTY010000288.1:0-4595 GCA_964420535.1 uncultured Leptolinea sp.
TGATCCAGACAGATTTCTTTACAAGAACATCTGCAAGGGCGATCAACTGATGGGCAAGGGGATCTTTGCTTGTCGAGAGTTTCTTCTTCAACTCTTCAACACGATCGCGCTGGAGTTTGATGCCGGCATCCGTGGTTTGATCGGCTGTAAGTAGTCCGTTGACCAATGTTTCGCCGATTTCGGCGGCGAATTTCTTGATCAATTCCTCGGCAAATTCTGTCTGCTTGTCGATTGTCAGGCGCATCCCAAGACCAAATTCGGCATTGTCTTCGAACAGGGAATTCGACCAGGCCGGACCGCGACCGTCTTTATTCTGAGACCACGGGGTTGTGGGTAGGTTCGCGCCGTAGATGGAGGTACAACCGGTGGCGTTGGCCACGACCATACGGTCACCGAAGAGCTGGGAGGCAAGTTTGATGTACGGGGTTTCACCGCATCCGCCGCAGGCGCCGGAGAACTCAAACAGCGGTTGGAGAAGCTGTGAATTCTTGACGGTTGTGGGTTGGAAGGCGCTACGATCAACTTCAGGAATGGTAAGGAAGAAGTCCCAATTGGTGCTTTCCTGTTCGCGGATCGGAGGCTGCTCGGTCATGTTGATGGCTTTGCGGGTGGGATCAGCTTTGTTCTTTGACGGGCAGGCTTCCACGCAGAGGCCGCAGCCGGTGCAGTCTTCCGGAGAAACCTGGATGGAGAATTTCATTCCGGGCAGTTCTTTGAACTTGGCATCGGTTGACTTGAAGGAAGCCGGGGCGTTCTTCAACAGAGCGGGATCGTACACCTTCTGGCGGATGACAGCGTGAGGGCATACGAAAGAGCATTTACCGCACTGGATACAGGTTTCGGGATCCCAGACGGGGATCTCGAGGGCAATGTTCCGTTTTTCCCACTGGGCTGTGCCGGTCGGGAATGTACCATCAACAGGCATGGCGGAAACGGGCAGATTGTCACCCTCAAAAACGATGATCTGGCCAAGAACATCTTTCACGAATTTCGGGGCGGCAGCGGGGACGCTGGCGCGGCGGGTGAAGGTGCTGGTGACTTTCTCAGGATATTTGATTTCATGAAGGTGTGAAATGGCCGCGTCAACAGCGTCGAAGTTCTGCTTTACAACAGCTTCGCCGCGCTTGCCGTAGGTTTTCTTGATGGATTTCTTGATCTGTTCAATAGCCAGATCACGGGGGAGAACACCGGAAATGGCAAAGAAACAGGTCTGCATGATGGTGTTTACACGCCCGCCCATGCCGGTTTTCTGGGCAACAGCGCTGGCATCGATGGCATAGAATTTCAATTTCTTGGTGATGATGTCTTTTTGTACTTCCTGCGGCAGTTTATCCCAGACTTCATCGGGGCCGTAGATGCTATTAAGAAGGAAGACAGCACCCGGAAGGGCATAGCGGGTCATGTCAAAGCGCTCGAGGAAGGAGAACTGATGGCAGGCGACGAAATTGGCTTTGCTGATCAGGTACGGGGCATGGATCGGTTTGGGGCCGAAGCGAAGATGGGATGTGGTAACCGAGCCGGATTTCTTTGAATCGTACACAAAGTAGCCCTGGGCAAAGTTATCAGTTTCTTCACCAATGATTTTGATGGAGTTCTTGTTCGCACCTACGGTGCCATCAGCACCCAGGCCGAAGAAGACGCAGCGAACGGTGGTGTCATCTTCAATGCTGAAATCGGCATCATACTCCAGGCTGGAGTGGCTGACATCATCATTGATACCAATGGTGAAATGGTTCTTGGGAGCCTGTTTCTTGAGGTCATCAAAAACGCCCTTGACCATGGCCGGGGTGAATTCTTTGGAAGAAAGCCCATAGCGGCCGCCTACAATAACAGGAGCTGATTTGAACGGGGCTGTTCCAGATGTAAGGCCTTCGTTGATCGCAGTGATTACATCCTGGTAAAGGGGTTCTCCAGCGCCGCCGGGTTCTTTGGTGCGGTCCAGAACCGAGATCTTCTTAACAGAAGCGGGAAGAGCTTTCAAGAAGGCTTCGGTCGGGAAGGGGCGGAAGAGGCGGACGTTCAAAACGCCAACTTTTTCGCCTTTTTTGTTCAAGTAAAGCGCGGTTTCTTCCGCGGTTTCAGCGCCGGAGCACATCACAACAATAACGTTCTCGGCATCTTTCGCGCCATAGTATTCAACAATCTGATAGCTGCGGCCAGTGATCTTGGCAAATTTGTCCATGTATTTCTGGACGATCGCCGGTGTGGCTGTATAGAAAGGATTAACAGTCTCGCGGCCCTGGAAGTAAACGTCCGGGTTCTGGGCGGTACCGCGTAAAACCGGATGGTCAGGTGAAAGGGCGCGTTTGCGATGATCATCAACGAATTTGATATTGATCATGCCGCTGATGTCGTCGTTGGTCAACCGTTCGATTTTGTTGACTTCGGCGGAGGTGCGGAAGCCGTCGAAGAAATGAATGAACGGAACACGGGATTCAAGGGTGGAAGCATGGGCGATGAGAGCCATGTCATGCGCTTCCTGCACGGAGCGGGAGGTGAGCATGGCGAAACCGGTGGAGCGGGCTGACATCACATCACTGTGGTCACCATAAATGGACAGAGCCTGCGCAGCCAATGACCGGGCGGACACATGGAAGACGGTGGCGGTTAATTCGCCGGCGATCTTGAACATGTTGGGGATCATCAGAAGAAGACCCTGTGAAGCGGTGAAGGTGGTGGTCAGGGCACCGGTTTGAAGGGCGCCATGAACGGCACCGGCAGCGCCGCCTTCGGATTGCATTTCCATAACAGATGGTACGGTTCCCCAGAGATTGGGCATCTTGGCGCCCGCCCACTGGTCAGACCATTCGCCCATGGTGGATGATGGGGTGATGGGGAAAATGGCAATGACTTCACTGAGCTTATAGGCTATATCAGCTACAGCTTCGTTTGCGTCAAGTGTTACTTTTTCTCGCTGCATTTGGCTTACTCCATTCACAAAAATTTCCGGGCAGCCGTAAAAACCGCTCGGTTGGATTTGCTCATATTCGCCCGATGGACGGGTTTCCTATGGTGTTCACTAATGAGAGTATAGGTCAGATGAAAATCCTCAATAAGTATCAAAAATCACCGAAAACGCTGTTATCATACAGCATTTTTTAAATGAGGCATGGCCAGAAGCAGGCATGACAGAGTTTTTCCATCACGGATCTGATTGGAATGGATCATCTTCCACACCTTTTCCACCGGGATGGCGGAAACCTGCAAAAATTCGTCATCGTCTTGTTCTAATGGTGACGGAAACAGTCCGGTCATCAGATAAACGTGCATATACTCGGATGAATAACCTGGTGCCAGAAAGAACTCGCCCAGTTTGGTAATTGACCTCGCGGCCATTCCAGTTTCTTCGCGTACCTCCCGGGCTGCGCATACAGCCGGGTCTTCATCTTTTTCAAGGGTGCCGGCAGGAAGTTCCAGCAGGTCTCCCTTAACACCCATACGGTACTGGGTAACAAACAAAATCCGGTTCTGATCATCCACTGGAACCAGTGTTACGGCTCCTGAATGTTTTACATAATCGTAATAGGTTTCCCGTCCATCCGGTAGCCGGACTTTTACCTTTTCAACCGCGAAAGCCCGTCCGCGATACTGTTCTACTTCTTCAAGCCATTCAAATGTCATCATTATTCCGGAGATTACGGTTTGTTTTACAGGGCCTTATTATACCTTGTTCCGGTCTCTTCATTTAAATATCAAATAATCATTAAGGATGATTCCGGTGGAAAATCGCCGATATTTTGGCGGATAAATCATTATTGAACCAGACCTGTTAATTACACAACGTGAAAAGACGCACTGGCGGGCGCGTCTTTTCACGTTGAGGATGGATCGAGATTCTTGTGGAGATCTCGGAATACCCGATATCAGGGGATACGAAGCATTTTTCCCGGATACACTTTGAAATCATCAGGAAGTTCATTGGCTTCCAAAATTTCACCCGGATCAACATCACCATACTTGCAGGCGATCGTATTCAACGTTTCACCTTCTGACACCTGGTGCATTACCGGATGTTCACGAATATAGCGGTGACCGAAACGGTTTTCGGGCCATTCCCCTGACTGCGGAATTTTGAGCACGAAACCGACATCCGGCTTTGATTCCAGTGATAGTCCGCTGGCGTTGAGCAGGTCAATCGGGTTCAAATTGTACCGGCGGGCTATACAAAATGGCCATTCGCCCTTTTGAAGGGAATAGGTCTCCGGACGATGCAGATCTGGTGTGGGGGCTGGCTCGCCATCTTCTTCATCATCGTTTTCCGATGAAGATACCGCTTTGGCAATGGCTTTTTGTGCCGGATCAGTGGGCGCTACGGCTGCTTCGAGAGCCGCCTCCGCCGCCTGTTGCCGGGTGTCAAAAAGAGCCAGTAATGTCGGCGTGGGTTTGGCCGATGACATTCTGGACGCACTCATCTGGCATCCACTGGAGAACATTAACAGTAGAATTGACGCTAAGGAAAGGGCGCTTAAAACTTTTTTCATCTGGAATGCTCCTTCCCACTCCACAGGCGGTACTCACCGCCAGAAATTTTCTGAAAATGGAGTGTACGGGCTATGGTGCAAGAAGCGCGCCAGACAATGACGTATCAGGATGAT
>CAYQTY010000289.1:0-2861 GCA_964420535.1 uncultured Leptolinea sp.
GTTAATTGTACGACAGGAATCTCCCCAACCCCTCTTCACGAAGAGGGGCTTTTCGCCTTCGGCGAATTTGATTGTAATCATATAGATTCTGCTATTTCCTCGTCCCAAGTGAAAACTCCCCCTTGACACGCTCTGTGTACGAGTGTATTATATGCCTATAACACTAATACAGAAGGAACCCCTATGAAATTTAATCCGACTGTTCCAATTTATCTTCAGATCATGGATGTGATCAAAAAAGACGTGGTGACCGGCGTGCTGGCCCGCGGAGAAAGGGTTGAATCAGTGAGAGCTTTATCGGAGAAATTTGGCGTCAATTTGAATACCATGCAGCGTGCCTGTTCCGAACTGGAGCGCGAAGGGGTGATCTACACCCAGCGCGGTGTTGGCAGCTTTGTCACCGAAGATGACAACATCATCCGCGCGGTCAAAGAGCAGATGTGCGGTGGTATTGTGACGGATTTTGTCAACGGTATGCGCGGCATCGGTTTCGCCAACAACGAAATTCTGGATATCGTGGGAAAGGCACTTGCACTATGAGCGCAATTCTCGAAGTTACCAACCTGTCAAAATCATACGGTATCCGCCCTGTGCTGAACAATATCAGCTTCAGCCTTGAGACCGGTCACGTGGCCGGATTGATGGGGCCCAACGGGGCAGGCAAGACCACCTTGATGAAGACCATCATGAAAATCGCCAAACCCAACTCAGGCCGGGTGACGGTTTGCGGCAATGACACTGTGGAATCCATCCACCGTAATACCGCCTTCATGCCCGACCGTAACATGCTGTTCGCCTGGATGCGTGTGCGTGACGCCATCCGTTACTACGCGGACATGTTCGCCGATTTTGACGCCAAACGCGCGGCAGACCTGTGCGGCATCCTGGGTCTCAACGCGGCTGACCCCATCCGCTCGCTTTCCAAGGGGACGGTCATTCGCGTGCTGGTGATGCTCACCTTCTCGCGCAACGCCCGCCTGTACCTGCTGGATGAACCCATCGGCTGGTTTGACCCGCTGGCCAAACACAATATCCTCAAGACCATCCTGTCAGGCATCAACGAGGAAAGCACGGTGATGATCTCGACCCACCAGGTGAAGGATGTGGAAATGATCCTGGACGATGTGCTTTTCCTGAACAAAGGATCCCTGATCCTGAATAACACCGCCGAGAACATCCGCCAGGAGCACGGCGAATCAATCGAAGACCGCTATATTGAGGTATTTCAAAATGCTTAATCTCATGAAATGGAACGTACTTGACTTCTTCCACCGTAATGTGTGGATGTTTATCGTGGCGGCCGCTTCCCTGCTGTTGATGGCTGTCGTCCCCAACACAGATGGTTTCACCAACGGACTGCTGGTTTTCAGTTCGCTGGTGCTGGGCGGCATCTTCTTCCCGGCTTGCATAGTGCTGGCCATGTACCAGTGCTTCAGCTGGCTGCGGCATGACAGCGCCCTTCTGGAACTCTCGCTGCCGGTTTCGGCCTGGAAACAAATGCTCAGTCGGGTGACAATCGCCGCGCTGGTCAACCTGTTGGCCTGCCTGGGTATGCTGCTGTTGATGATCTTCTTTTACAAGAACACCTCCGGCAAATGGGACACACTGACCGTGGAACACTGGCAGTCACTGGGCGGTATGGTGCTCTTCCTCCTGTTGGGTGACATGACCGTATTGATCTCGTACATGATCAGCCGCAGCATGGGGCTCACCCGGTTGTGGTCCGCGCTGATCACCACCCTGCTCACCACATTCCTGGTGATCGGCATCTTCCTGTTCATTGTGCAGGTGATGGTATGGGCCAATGTTCTTAGCCTGCCAACCTTCAGCGGAGAACATATCCTTACCATGAACGGGAACCTGAACATCACCTCATTTATACCTGCCATCGTAACCGCGCTGTGGATCATAGTGCTCGAGTACCTGGGATCCAGTCTGCTGTTGAAGTACGCCATACACGTGGATTGACCGAAAGGCTGTAAAACGGTCGCGCCGGGCGGGCTGACAAGTCCGCCCGGCGTTTGAAAAAGAAAATCAAAAGTAATGCCGGGTGACCGGAGGGCGCAGCCTTGCCCTGAACCCGAAAAAACAATGATCAAACGGCCGGTTTTATACCGGCGTGACAAAGGAGAAAAAAATGAAAGCATTGAAGACGTATATTCTAAAGAACCCCGCTGCCGCGTCGGTCGGGTTGTTCGCCCTGTTCTTTGTTCTCTCTGAAATTGAGATTGACACCTGGCTGGTGAACTTTATGGATTACCAGAAAGCCAGCTACCTTTCGGGAACATTGATCCAGGGCGGACTGAGCGTGATAATGGTGGGGGTGATCATCTGGCTCGGGCTCACCCGTGAAGCCGGTTTCACCCCGTTCTCGCAATGGAAGAGCCTGTGGTTGATGTGGCCGCTGATCATCTACAGCGCGTTGAACGGCAGCGAAGTGATTGACGGAACGTTCAACGTCAACTGGGCAGACGGCGGGTTGATGCTGCTCTTCACCCTGCTGTACATCTCGGTGGGGCTGATCGAAGAGATCCTTCTCCGCGGGCTGGTGCTGCCGTTGATGCTGCGCCAGTGGGGTAACACAAAGGGCGGGGTGTATAAGGCCGTGATGATCTCCAGCGTCATCTTTGGCTTCGCGCACCTGGCCAACCTGGTGATGGGCCGCCGCGATCTGTTGACTACCAGCGCGCAGATCACCTACGGTATCTTCTTCGGCGTATTCTTTGCCGCGCTGGTACTGCGCAACAAGAGCATTTGGCCGGCGGTCTTCGGTCATTTCCTGTTTGACTGGGCCGGCAACTTCAAAGACGTCACCGTGGGGAATGTGTTCACCCGCGTTGAACCCACCACCACAGTGGAAG
>CAYQTY010000289.1:2900-4538 GCA_964420535.1 uncultured Leptolinea sp.
TGGCGATCCTGCTGCCGCTGCTGCTGTTTGGGTTGTTTTACCTGCGGAAGGTGGAACCAACTGTAACCGGCGAGGGCGAGGGTACGTCACTGCCTGCCGGCGTGGGGGAGATGGCATAAGGAAAGGAACGGGACGCGTTCGAGAGGGCGCGTCCCGTTTTTTTTATTTAGGAGAAATAATGGGATAATAAGCCTAACATCAATAATCAATGGGGTTATCAATGACCAATCGCTACTATTATTCAGACACAATTGCAGATTTTGAAAACACTTCCCAGAATGAAATAATTGGATTATTAACTAGTAATAGCGATTTCCCTGTTGAACAAACGCAAAGAGACGCTTGGATTGAACAAATTTCTATCCTTAAAAAGACATTAAGTGGTTTCAAAGGTAAGGTGTATTTTGAATACACTATCCCTAGAATGGGAAAGAGGATTGACACAGTTTGTATTATTGGATCGGTCATCTTTATTCTCGAATTTAAAATCGGGGAAAAAGAATTTATTTCATATGATATTGATCAAGTAATCGATTATGCATTAGACCTTAAGAACTTCCATGAAACTAGCCATGATCAATACATCGCACCATTATTAATCGCATCAAATGCACCCTCCACATTCATTACCGTTTCTCAGACACGTCAAAATGACAAATTGTTATCCGTAATTAAGACGAATAGCAGAAATCTAAGAGACGCACTTGAGGGGGTTCTTTCATTTGTCGAGGCCGGTTCAATTGAACCAAATGATTGGGAATCGGGTGGGTATCATCCAACTCCCACTATCGTAGAAGCTGCAATGGCTTTGTATCGTGGGCATTCTGTTGAAGAGATTTCTCGCAGTGATGCAAGTGCAATTAACCTTCAGCAAACAACAGATACTATTAGCCAAATCATTCGATTATCAAAAGAGAAAAATCAAAAAGCAATATGCTTTGTTACCGGAGTCCCTGGTGCTGGAAAAACATTGGTCGGTCTAAACATCGCCACCGTACATATTGATAAGTCACAAGAACTTTATAGCGTTTTCCTTTCTGGAAACGGACCATTAGTCGCAATTTTGCGTGAAGCATTGACTCGAGATCGAGTAGCACATGAGAAATTAAAGGGGATAAAGACTACAAAATCCAAAGCTATGAGCGAAGTAAAGATGTTTATTCAAAATGTCCATAACTTCCGTGATGATTGCCTTTTTGATGAAGCGAAAGCGCCTATTGAGCATGTTGTTCTATTTGATGAAGCCCAACGAGCTTGGAATCTTGAGCAAACACAGAAATTTATGAAGGAAAAGAAAAACAAACCATTATTCAAATTTTCTGAACCAGAATTCCTTGTTTCCTGTCTTGATAGGCACAAAGATTGGGCTGTTATAGTCTGCTTAGTTGGTGGCGGGCAAGAGATAAATACCGGCGAAGCAGGAATTGGCGAGTGGTTGCGCGCAATTGATCGAAGATACCAAAATTGGAATGTCTATATATCATCTCGCTTAAGTGATAGTGAATATAGCGCGAATGATATTATTACTAAGCTTGCTAGAAAAAATGGTCATTTGATCGCGAAGGACGATTTGCATTTATCCGTTTCGATGCGTTCGTTTCGGGCTGAAAACGTCTCGTTGTTTGTGAAGCAATTATT
>CAYQTY010000290.1:0-4532 GCA_964420535.1 uncultured Leptolinea sp.
AACCGGCGTAGTTGCCTATCAAAACTTCACCGCCCCAGATTGAAGAATCCAGCCCATAACCGGTACCATCAAATGTCAACCCAATTACCGGTTCAGCTTCAGACACACCATTTTCCAACATACAGGCAGCCATGTGCGCATGATGGTGTTGAATTTGGATCAATCGCTTATTTTCTTTCAGGCTTCTTTCTTGCGCGTAACGGGTTGAAAGGTAATCAGGATGTATGTCACAGGCGAAAACCTCTGGTGTAATTCGGAAAAGCCGCTCGAAATGCACAATGGACTGTTCAAAGGATTGAAATGTTTCAAAATTCTCAAGATCGCCAACATAATGGCTGTGGAAAGCGTAATTTTCGCGGGTCAGTGTGAAGTGGTTCTTTAATTCCGCGCCGGCGGCAAAAATTGGGCTGGTCTGGAAAGGGAAAGGGAACGGATCAGGAGCGTATCCGCGGGAACGGCGGATTATGACCGGTTTTTGGTTGACAACGCGCGTAACTGAATCATCGACACGCATGTGAATACCGCGATTGTGCGTTAGAAATGCATCTGCAAGGCTGGATAGGCGGTTCTCCGCGTCAACATCTTCGTAAGCAATAGGTTCTTCACTTATATTGCCGCTGGTCATGACAAGCGCGTCGGGAAAGTTAGAAGATGGTTCCAGTAGTAAATAGTGTAAGGGAGTATATGGAAGCATGAATCCCAGCGTGTTTTGGCCTGGCGCAAGCCCTTCAGGAAGCGCACAAAAGGAAGATTTTGTCAGCAAAACGATAGGTTTTTGCCGGCTTTCCAACAAAATTTGCTCTTCACGTGAAATTTCGCAATAGTTTCGGATAGCCTCGATGGAAAATGCCATCAACGCGAACGGTTTTTCGACTCTACGCTTCCTTTGACGCAATAAGTCAACCGACCGGGCGTTACTTGCGTCGCAGGCAAGATGATAACCGCCAAGTCCTTTGATGGCTACAATCCGGCCATTTTTGATGTCATTACGAGCTTTCTGAAGGGCAGCGTCGGAATAGACAGGTTTCTGTCCGACCATTGAATAGGATATTTGTGGGCCGCAAACCGGACAGGCTGTTGGCTGTGCGTGAAAGCGTCTGTCAAGCGGATTGTCATATTCCTTACGGCAATCCGGACACATGGGAAACTCAGCCATGGTGGTATAGGGGCGGTCGTAGGGAATATCTTTGATAATGGAGAATCGCGGTCCGCAATTCGTACAATTGATAAAAGGGTAGCGGAAGCGATGGTTGGTTGGATCGAAAAGTTCTTTGATGCAATCAGGGCAAATAGACATATCCGGAGAAACCGGTATGAATTTTGAAGGATCGGGTTCGCTTTCGATTATTGAAAATTGCGTATAGGCACTTATGAAAGATAATTTTTCAATAATATATTCATCAATACGAGCAAGAGGCGGCGGAAAATTTAGGAGTTCGTATGAGAATGCCTGAAGTGCTTCATGGTTTCCGACAATTTCAATATCCACACCGTTTGACGTATTACGTACCCAGCCGGTTAGGTGGTTTTTAACAGCTAACTGGTATACATACGGCCTGAATCCAACCCCCTGTACAATTCCGCGTACATGGATAGATAGGCCTGAGAATTCTGTCATTAAATCCCTACTTACCTGAATTCTTAACCCGGGCCTCGATCCAATCCAACCACTCCTGAATGCCTTCACCGGTGGTGCAGGAGACAGGGAAGGTGGTAAGACCCGGATTTAACATTTCGACGCCCTGTTTGAAGTAATCAGGGCGGAACTTGATATAGGGAAGAAGATCCATTTTGTTTAAGATAAGAACATCCAATCCGCGGTAAATGGCCGGGTATTTATATGGTTTGTCATCACCTTCCGGTACAGAAGCGATCAGAACATTGATATCGGTACCCAGATCAAAAGCTGCAGGGCAAACAAGATTGCCCACATTTTCAATGATCATCAGGTCGATATTTTCCAATGGCAATTGCTGCATTCCACCGGCAACCATAACGGCATCAAGGTGACAGTCACCACCGGTGTTGATCTGTACGGCGGGTACGCCAACCTCTGAGACCTTGTCAGCGTCTATTGTTACCGCGGCGGTATCACCTTCAATAACACCAACTTTCAACCGGTTTTGAAGTCCCAGGATGGTTTGCAGTATGAAACTGGTTTTGCCAGCGCCAGGAGAAGCCATAATATTTATGGAAAAAACACCCTGGCTTTTCAATAAGGTTCGGTTTTGATTGGCCAGTTGATCATTGGCACTCAATATCTTTTCTACAACGGGAACACGGATGGAATTCACTCTTCTTCTCTTTTCTCTATTTCGATGCTGTCAACGTAAAATTCTTCACCCGATACAACCTTGATATTAGGACTGCCGCACCCGGGGCAGGGTTGCAATGAAGCCACGATTTCAAAATCGTTTCCGCAATTATTGCAATGCAAAATAGCAGGGCGCCGATCAATATTTAATTTGGACTCGAAGCAAAGACTATCTTTGCTGATAATATCCCAGTAAAACTGCACAGATTCATCAACAATGCTTGACAGTTTTCCAATCACCAGATTGATAACCGTCACTTTTGACGCGTCATTCTCTCTGGCATATTTCTCGGATATGGATAAGATGCTCTCAGTAACGGCTAATTCATGCACGGATTTATTATATCTTTTTTTGTTTTGATATACGGATATATCTGGCCTGATTTAGCATATTCGAGAATGAATTTAATCCTGAATAATCAGACCTGTAAGCCATTCTATTGCTTTATCAACAGCAATAGCGGATAGAAATGTTGTTTGCGGCGAAAGTGATTGGACAAATCCGAAGGCATAACCACGCACTGAAAGAAGGTAGGCAGCCGGTCCAACATTATAGATAGTCTTTGTAAGATTCAAACAGGCTTCTGCCGTCATGTGATGGGTAAACGGTGATGTTTGAAATTCTCCGCCAACCTCTCCGAATTGAATATCGTTAGGGATATCGCCCGTGTGGGCATCCACAAAACAGATATTGTCATATTTTGCCAGAGTTTCTGAAATTTCCGGGGCTAATTGAAGTTGAAATATCAGGTGAGGGAACTCTTCTGTAATTTCAAAAGGTTCCTCCCAATTATCCGGAACATTGCGACCCAACTTTTTAGCGATACCCGCCAGGATATGCCACGCCAGTCCGTCATCCTGACGATCTGGATTGCCATAACCTATAAATACTGTTGGTGGAATTTTCATAGCTCAAATAAAAGGGCGATGCCATAGAAAGACACCGCCCTTCTTTCATAAAGGATAAGATCAATCGCGGCGAAGAGTTTGAATAGTATCTCCGGCGGGATCGACAATGTCAACGATCATTGGCATTTGCCCGACGGCGTGAGTGGAGCAGGAAAGGCACGGGTCGTGTGCACGGACTGCGGCTTCAACTCTGTTCAGCAAACCTTCACGAACCTGTTGCCCGGATATGTATGTCTTGGCTACGCTGTCAACGGCATTGCTCATCGCCCAGTTGTTATGTCCGGTAGAAACGATCAGGTTGACCTTTTCCAACTGGCCGTTCTCATTAGCCCAGTAGTGATGGATCAACGTGCCGCGCGGGGCTTCGATAACACCAACACCAACACCCTTGAAATCTTTCTTGGTGTTCATGATATCGGTGCTGAAGATATCCGGGTCGTCGAGGATCATGCGGACACGTTCAATAGCGAAGAGGGTTTCGATCAAGCGAGCGTAATGGTAGTAAAGCGTATTTTCAACCGGTTTTCCACCGTTGATCTGTTTCCAGATCTTATGCTCTTCATTTGCCAACGGTGTTTCGAGCATATCAGAGGTATTCAAGCGGCCCAGAGGACCGACACGATATACACCGTCCGGGAATCCTAACCGTTTATAGTAAGGGAATTTCAGGTAAGACCAATTTTCCACATGCTCGGCGATGTAATCGAGGTAATTTTTACCCTCAAACATTTCGAGCTGTTTTCCAGCGTTATCTATGAGTCGGATCTTCCCATCGTACAATTCCAAGCCGTTATTCGGCGTGACTAGTCCAAAGTAACCGGTAGGAAAGACAGCAAATTTGTCAATATCTTCTTTGTTGGCCGCAGCCCAATCTTTCATAATCTGCAGGCCAATCTTGGTGGTCTCAATCTGCGCATCCAGATCTTTGAGGATGGTTTCGCGTTCTGACGTCTTCAATGATTTATTTACGCCACCAGGTACAGCAAATAGAGGGTGAATGCGGCGGCCTCCTAAAATGGAGATGATCTCCTGCCCCCACTTACGCAGGTTAACGGCTTTCAACGCAAGTTCAGGATTGGCGCCAATTACACCAACAACATTACGGATGGCAGGGTCTGCGTCAAACCCGAGGAGCAGATCAGGTCCAGCCAGTTCAAAGAAATGCATTCCATGGCTTTGAACAACCTGGCCCATATGCATCAGTTCACGTAAAAGGCTGGCAGGGCGCGGTGGCGGTGTGCCCATCACAGCGTCACCGGCTTTAGCAGCAGCCAAATGATGGCTCACCGGGCATATTCCGCAAATGCGC
>CAYQTY010000291.1:0-4502 GCA_964420535.1 uncultured Leptolinea sp.
TTTTCTGTATCAAAAATGTAAAAAAGCCTTTACGGTCATTTTTCCTTGCTTCATTCCTTGGTATCGTTCTATCAATACCCTTCGCCCCGCCAATTGACTCCAACCGCATGCGCATCTACGCGGCAACTATCCCTTTCTTTATTGCCATGCCAGGTATTGGTCTCGCATCTTTGGTCAACCTTTTGCCATGGAAGTTCTTCCACGCGAATGAGTCCGCTTCCCAGTCCTTAATCCCGGTATCTACACTATCAACAGCGATGGTACTGATGATGACAGTTCTGCCGCTCATACCGTTCAAATCAGCCCCTTCTAATAATCCACCGGCTATAACCTGCTCATCAGATCTAAAACCGGTTTCTTTCAAGATTCTCCCGGGTAATCACATCCGTATTGTCGAACAGGAAACCATTCCGCAGGAATGGGTGTCTGTCATCCGCGAGAAAACCATGGCCAACCGCATCCATAACCTGCCAAACTGGGAAACCTACGACCTGTTTTCCAATGTCAAACCCGGGCAGGCAATATTGGTTGACCTTGACCTCCAAACAAAAGATCCCATGATACTCATCGCCGAATGGGAAATGATCTCAACAAAAACAGGTATTCAAACTGTATGCGGACGCCCATCAACAGACATCATGCTGCGTGAATACAACGTCTTCTTCGCTGAGGAGTATATGCCGGAGTAATGTTCCGGTAACCATCCATGACTTCTATAGTTTCCCTGGATCTTGAAACAACCGGGCTTGACCCGGTTAATGACGCCATTATCGAAATCGGCGCCGTTCGGTTTAATGGCAACCGCATTGAAGCGGAATATACCCAATTGATCAACCCGGGGCGGCCAATCCCTCCGATGATCACCCAGTTGACTGGCATCAATGACGAAATGGTCCGCCGGGAGCCGCCTGTTAAGGCGATCATTCAGAATTTCGAAAATTTTGTCGGTGACTGTCCTGTACTGGGACATAACGTCCGCTTTGACCTGGGGTTTTTACGGCGTCAAACCCGCGCGTTTGAATACAACGACATTATTGACACCTACGAATTGGCGGCCGTTTTTCTTCCCACAGCCAGCCGGTATAACCTTGGCGCGTTGCAGCAACTGTTGAGCATCCCCTTCCCCGCCACCCATCGCGCGTTAGATGATGCCCGTGCCGCTCGCGGGGTTTATGAAAAGCTTATCCGTAAAGCCAATGAGCTTCCCATCGATCTTCTGGCTGAGTTGGTTCGACAGAGTGACCGCACCGATTGGATCGGTTCATTTGCCCTGCAACAGGTTCTCAAAGCCCGTTCCCGTGAACCCATTCAGGCGCGGAGGACATTTCACATGCCGGCAGGCCCTTTGTTTGAGAAACCAGCCGGTAAGATCAATATTACAGCCGAACCGGAAACCGGAGCTACTTCACTGGATTATGATGAAGTGGCAGCCGTTCTGGAACACGGGGGGCCATTCGCGAAATTCTTTGATACCTATGAGTACCGTCCACAGCAGGTGGAAATGCTTCGCGCTATCACCCGTTCATTTTCAGAGGGCCAGCATATGCTGGTTGTAGCTGGAACCGGTACGGGCAAATCATTCGCCTACCTCGTCCCCGCGGCATTATGGGCGTTGAAAACCAATACCCGTGTGGTTATTTCCACAAACACCATTAACTTGCAAGACCAGTTGATCAATAAAGACATTCCTGACCTGCGAGAAGCCCTGGGCGTTGACCTGCGCGCGACAGTGCTAAAAGGCCGTTCCAATTACCTCTGCCCCCGGCGGCTCGAAATGCTGCGCCAGCGCGGTCCAGAGACGGCTGAAGAGATGCGAGTTCTTGGCAAGTTGCTTGTCTGGCTGAATGAAGGCGGCACCGGCGACCGGAATGAAATTAACTTGAACCAGTCACCAGAATGGGATGTGTGGATGCGCATCTCGGCAGAAGATGAAGGGTGTAAATCAGAGACCTGCATGAGCCGCACCGGCGGTGAGTGCCCCTTTTACCGGTCCCGGCAAGCTGCCGCTATCGCCCACCTGATTGTGGTTAATCACGCCTTACTTTTATCCGATGTGGCAGCCGGAAGCCGGATCCTGCCGGAATATAAGTATCTCATCATAGACGAAGGCCATCACATGGAAGAGGCCACGACCAGCGCGCTCTCGTTTAAAGTCAACCAGAATGATTTTGAACGCCTGATCCACGAACTTGGTGGACCAACAACAGGGTTGATGGGTCGCCTGCTCGTAAACATACAGGGGCTGTTACAGCCTTCTGATATGGCGGCAGTCCAAACTGCCGTCAGGCAGGCGGCTGACCTTGCCTTTAAGATTTCTAGCCTGAATAGCCATTTTTTCACCGCGGTTGATGATTTCCTCGCTGACCAGCGTGATGGCAAACCGATGGGCACCTACCCTCAACAAGAACGCATCCAGAACGCCACCCGTACACTGAATTCATGGAATCTGGTGGAGGAAGTCTGGTTTGATGAAAGCGAACTCATTCAGGAAATGCTTGGTCTTGTTTCCGGATTGGTTCGTGCCGGCGGCGGTGAGGAAGAAGATTCCAATGAGGAACTACTGGATGTGATCGGCAACCTGGCCACACTCAGTTCCAATTTTTCGGAGATCAATAAAAACGTAACCAACCTGGTCTCAAAGGCGGATAATTTACAAATCTACTGGATAGAGAAACAACCCGGTTCCGGCAAGATAGGCTTGCAAATTGCTCCGTTGCATATCGGGCCATTGATGGAAGAAAATATCTGGCATCAGAAAACCAGTGTGGTTCTAACGTCGGCCACGTTAACAACCCACGGCGAATTTGACTACCTCCGCAGCCGTCTGAACGCCGATGAAGCCGATGAGTTGTCATTGGGGTCACCATTTGATTACGAAAATTCGGCTTTACTCTACCTGATCAACGATATACCTGAAATTACAGATTCCTACGGGTACCAGAAAACGCTTGAATCCGGCCTCGTACGCCTTGCTAAAGCCACCAATGGGCGTATGCTGGTACTCTTTACCTCCTATGCCCAATTGAAGAAAACATCCCAGGCAATCGCTCCTGCGATGACAGATGCTGGTATTCAGATTTATGAACAGGGAGTCGGCGCCTCGGCCAACGCGCTGCTCGAGAATTTCCGGGGTGCCGACAAAGCCGTATTACTGGGTACCCGTGCCTTCTGGGAAGGTGTGGACATTCCGGGTGAGGCGTTATCCGTTCTGGCTATCGCCAAGCTACCCTTCGACGTACCTTCAGACCCGATCATCGCCTCCCGTTCTGAGACCTTTGAGGATCCGTTCAATGAATACTCTCTGCCTGAAGCCATATTGCGCTTCCGCCAGGGTTTTGGACGCCTTATACGCACCCAGTCAGATCGTGGTGTGGTAGCAGTGTTTGACAAACGTCTGCTGACGAAAAAATATGGGCGGCTGTTCCTTGAATCAATCCCGGAATGCCACAAGGTAACAGGGACGCTGGCTGAATTACCCCGCACTGCGGCCAAATGGCTCAATCTTTAGGCGGTCATTTACCCAGCCACCAGTCTGCTCCAGCCGCGTGTTCGCGTTTCTGCAGCACCTCAACCGTCCCGTTTTCAACCCAGAGGACATAAGGCCTGTCTGCCAGATTGTAGTTGGATGCCATGCTCAACTGATACGCCCCGCTCACAGGTATGGCGATCAGGTCGCCCCGTTGCAAACGTGGCATTCGGATGGAATGGATAAGCTCATCCCCGGACTCGCAGAAACGGCCCACAAGCCTCGTATTGACGAACGGGCGGTTGGAAACATCACCCACGAATACAGCCTCGTATTTCGACCCGTACAGTGCCACACGCGGGTTATCCGCCATGCCACCGTCAATCGCGGCTATCCAGTCACCAGTTTGCGATTTTTTAGTTGAACCCACCCGGTACAGGGCAACTCCGGCACGGGCAATCAGGTATCGGCCGGGCTCGATCACAAGTTCCGGCAGCGGACAGCCTTCCGCTATACACCAGTCTGTCGCAGCCTTGCTGATGGCGGAAATCCACCCGGCAGGATCATTTTGTGGATCACCTGTAGTATAAGGAACACCCCATCCGCCACCCGGGCAAACGACTTCTGGATGAAATCCGGCATTTTTACACATACCAAGCAGAGCGACAACCGCCTGACCAAACTCCGCCGGGTTAAATATCTGTGACCCCAGATGGGTATGGATGCCTGTTAAGTGAACTGCTTTTTTTCGCCTGCCGGATGACTTTTTCCGCTTCACCATTCGTGGCAGGGATACCGAATTTGCTGGCGCCATGCCCGGTTTGTACTGCTTTGTGGGTATTGACAGTGATATCGGGGTTTATCCGCAACCAGATTTCCTGAGTACTCTTCATATCAGCGCAAATTGTTTCCACAAAATCCAGTTCATCTGCGCTGTCAATTACGATAGATCCGACCCGGTTGATGATAGCAAAATGGATTTCGTCTTTTGATTTATTGTTGCCGTGTAAATGGATCTTTTCGGGTAGAAATCCGG
>CAYQTY010000292.1:0-4468 GCA_964420535.1 uncultured Leptolinea sp.
CTTGCTGATGTCCTTTTTCTGCAGGCCGGCCAGACCCATATTGAAACAGGTATGTTTGCGCCCGGTAGACTCTTCCAATCCCTGCTCAAATAATACCGGATCCAGGCCGGCGTCGATCATCGAACTGCCGATGAAAAGGCAGTTAATATCCTTTACTTGAAACAGCCGCTCGAATTTAACCCCGATCTCAGGGTAATGTGACTCCACCGAAGGCGATGGAAACGGGAGCACCCGGACGATGAAATTGGATTGCAGCGCCAGTTCAAAGACGCCTAAAAATGCCAGCAGAAACAGCGCTGTCACCCCCAGGCTTTTCCATGAAGGCAATCCCAACTGTGATAATTTTCTACGCAACACATCTAGCATTGAATGAAATGCCTTCCGGAGATATCCGGTTTTTAACCGGACGCAGTCTGGTTTATTTTATGTTGTTTAATGGATTCCACAAGGCCGGTGAATGAGCCGATTCCAGCCCGGTACAGCCGGGGAGGGAAAACTGGATGAAGTATAATCATTTGCTTTGAACAATAATTGATTTTTCCCGGATATCATTCGAATATGCCCGATCACTTATCTGCCAATTTTGAAATCCCTGAACGCATGCCCACGGCTGAATGGGATTCTATTGTACATTCCCAGTCGGAGCTTGCCGGTTTTGGTCAATCTTCAGCCTGGGCGCGAATTCAATCCAAATTTAACAACCGGAAGCCGCTCGTTCTATCCGGTTGTATCGACACCATGCCGGACAATAAGTTTTATGTCCAGGGATTTATTTCCAGTGTCAATCGCGGCTCAGGTATCCGGTCACTTCTGCAAAATATGCACATATTGGCCGGGACCTCTCTGGATATCGTTGATGGTCCCATCATCCATTCAGAAAATAATGCCGCACAGGCTCAATTGTTTTCCGATTATCTGGATGCGTTGGAAGAAGTTTGCCGCCAACAAAAAATTGACAGAGTTAAATGTTCAGGATTTAACCATACAAATCCCTTGAAAGATTCCGAAGCCTTTCATGCTATCCTGGTGGAAAAAGGGTTCACGGTTAGTAAATGGGCGACATATCTGTTAGACCTTTCAGCTGATCTCGATAAGATTTTTTCAAAACTTGACCATCATGTACGCGCCAGGATACGTAAAGCGGAAGAGAACCATATCACCATAAGCCAGATAAACTCCGAAAGCGAATTCCGGGAGAATTTCATTGGCGTATTCAACCGTTTGCAGTTAATGAATAAACGGCCGGAACGCCCGGATACCAGTTTCATGGGGTTATGGGAAGAACGGGAGCCACTTCTATATCATCCTGTTATAGCCAGAGCGGAAGATGGTGAGATCATCGGAGTTTTAGGTAGTTACAATACAAACGGTGTGACCACTGAAGTCACGTCCGCCCTGCATCCCCGGTGTTATTCAGAAAAATTGCCCGCGCAAGACCTGCTCCACTGGCATCAGATCAAACTGGCAAACGAAGACGGTTCCCGTTATTTTGACTTCGCCGGCGTCAACCCCAACCCCACCAATTCCAAGGAAGCCGGGATCAAGAATTTTAAATCAAAGTGGGGTGGGGAATATGTGGAATTCCTGCGGTACGAAAAGTGCTTTAATCAAACCGATAAGACCCTCAGGCGTGTTTTCAAGAAATTTCTGCGGGAACCATTGGATTGATCCTGATCGAATTTTGCCAAATTCCAGAAAAGAATTCATCCATTCCTTATGCTGAAGAAAAGTGCCGCGCTATCCAAACATAGTGCATTTATAGCCATCCGGTTTTTATCCGAGGTGATATCCCGCGCCAGCGCGCTGATCACCTTCCCGATCATGGCCCAATACCTGGGAACCGAAGGGTATGGTGTCAACGCGCAGGTCAACACATTGATCTCTTTTCTCGTCCCCATCACTTCGCTGGGGCTGGGCTTCGGGATCGTTAGAACGCTGGCCGGTAATTCAGACCGTGCGTTCATCTCATCGCGGATACTCTCCACACTAGCTGTGGCACTTGTCACCTCCGGGGTGTGCGCGGGCATTGTTTTCGCCGCGGCTCCGCAGATCAATGACGCGTTCATCAAAGTGCCAGGCGCGGAAAGCATCGTCCGCTGGTCGGCGCCTCTGATCATCCTTTCCAGCATTGAGATGCTGCTTAAAGATTATTACCGTGCCCGTCTGAGGATCGTGGCTTTTTCGGTGATCCAGATCATTCAGACGGTCATGTACGTAGGCGCTGTAGCCTGGATACTGCTTTCAGGGCATGGATTGCTGGTGGTCATTCAAGCCTGGGTGGCGATCAAGCTGGGTTTTGATTTCATCTACCTGGCATACCTCATCCGTCAGAATGAACTGGCTTTCAATTCTCCGCTCATCCCCTGGCCGGAATTGATGTCATTGATCCGGTACGGTGTTCCCATCATGATCGCCGGCCTTGGCACCTGGTTCACACAGGTGGGTGACCGTTGGGTGATCGGCTACTATCTGGACGCCAACCAGGTCGGTATTTACAACGCGGCCTACACCTTCGCGGGCATCCTCTCCGCCCTCGGCTCGCCCTTCTGGTCACCGCTCTACCCGTTGATGGCAGCCGCCTACAACGAGAACAATTCTGAGAAACTAAAACACACCTGCCGGTTGTATATGAACCTGTTCTGTGCCATCGGCTTTCCTGCATTTTTCGGGTTGACCGTGCTTTCCAATGACCTGCTCACCCGGTTCGGCACAGAATCTTTTTCAGCCAATCCCATGATCTTCCTCCTGATCGCTCTGGCCATTTTGCTTGACCAGGTTGCCACTCACGGGTATTACCTGGCGTACATCCTGAATCAGACCATTTTCCTGCGCAATCTGACCCTGGTCATCGCGGCGATCAATCTGCTGTTGAACATTCTTCTGGTGCCGCGGATCGGAATTCTGGGGTCCGCGCTGGCCACATTCATTGCCTACCTGTTCCTTGACCTGATCTTCATCTTCCGCATCCGGAAATATGACCTGAAGCTGCGTGAGGTATATGATTTTGGGTTCATGGGGAAAACCCTCGCCGCCGCGGTTGTTATGGCCTGTGTTATCCTCATGGTCAAGCCATACTTTTCCGCCACCCTCCCCGGATTGCTCGCGCTGGTTGCCATCGGTCTGGTTTCCTATGGTATTCCGGTCTTCTTCGGTATTCGGAGCGAAATCCGGAATTTGATCAAACATTTCAGGAGTAAATTTCCTTGAACGATGAGCCTATTTCAAAGATTAGAAGAATTTGGGATGAACGGGCGGAAGAATACTCCCTCAATGTCCAAACCATCTACAAGGAAGCGATTAAGCTGAAACTGCTCCTTGAAACGGTCAAACCCGAAGACAAATGCCTGGATGTAGGATCCGCCAGCGGATTATTCGCGATGGCTATCTCACGCTATGTAAACAGGGTCTACGCGCTTGACCTGAGTTATAAGATGGTCGAGTTGCTGCGGGACAAGATCACCGAAAAGGGGATAAGCAACCTGATCCCTGTGCAACAGAACGGTGAAAACCTGAGTTTCCAGACAGCCAGCGCGGATGTTGTCTACTGTTTCGCGACCCTTTCATTGATCCCGGACCCGATGAAATTTTTCCGTGAAGTGCAACGCGTGCTGGTTCCCGGCGGAATAGCCATACTGGACGTCTCAAATACAAGGAACCTGGCGCAGGTTTACTGGAGCCGGTTCTATTTGAAGAATGGCTATATTGCCCAGCGTACCTTCACTTACACACAGATTCAATCCATTTTCAAAGACCTGGGTTTCACCATCGAAAAAATGGTCTCCGTTGGCCTGCTTGATCAGTGGAAATACATTCCCGGTATCCACCGGCTGAAATTCCTTGACGGACTGGCGCATTCCTATAAAGGATTAGAATTGGACCGGGACGCTCGTTGGAGCGCCCGGTATCCGCGGTTTTCCAACCATTGGTATTTTGTGATCAAAAAGAATTTATAGGGTAATCATGTCAAAACGACTGCTTGTGATCATTCCGGACCGTCTCGATGACCTGGTCCGCAAAGGTGAAATTACAGAACGGTATTACAACCCCGGCAATCTGTTTGATGAGATCCTTTTAGTAAAAACTATCACGGATTCCGTTGAGATCAAAGACGTTCAAAAAATGGCGGGTAAAGCCCATCTGGAAATGATTGACCTGCCTATGCCCTCTTTCAAACAGTCCCTCGGATACCAGCACTTTTTGTTGAAGAATTGGGTGGATCAAGGGATCGAATTGGCCAGAGGTTTCAAACCGCATTTGATCCGCGCACATACAAATTTTTCAGCCGGTTATCTGGCATCAAAAATAAAACTGGCGATCAATGCGCCGCTGATTGTTTCATTGCATACTCAACCGGATGTGGATTTGCGGACCTATACAAAATGGTGGCCTACCTGGGAATACAGGCTGGTTTATGAACGGTATAAAGTATTCGAAAACCTGACCAATAAAACAGCGGATTGGTTCCTTC
>CAYQTY010000293.1:0-1293 GCA_964420535.1 uncultured Leptolinea sp.
AACTACGGCTGATAACTCCGGTCAGATCGAACACCAGCGCATCCGGATGGGCGGCATGGTGTATACCAGTAGTCATGAAAGTAAGACATCCCGTGACCTAACCCGGTTCGGATGGTACTCACCCACGTACGGGGTAAAAGAACCGGCTATTTCGTACCGGGTGATCGTAAGGGGACAACTCCCGATCACCTTCGTGACCGAAATTCAAGTCTGATAGAATAGCCCCGTGCATATTCTTATCATTCATCAAGCGTTTTCATCCCTGGAAGATGCCGGAGGAACACGCCACTACGAAATGGCGCGTTACCTGCGGGAAAAGGGGCATGAGGTCACAGTTATTGCCAGCCCGGTCAATTACCTTACCGGCAAATCCAGTGGTCGTGGCAAATGGATCGACCGTCAGGTGGACGCGAACGGGATTGTCATTTTAAGGGCATACACCTACGCCGCCTGGCACCGCAGCTTTTTCCACCGTATCGTCACATTTATCAGCTTTATGGTCTCCTCTTTCTTTGCCGCCATGTCGGTTAGGAAGGTGGATTTTGTTTGGGGTACATCACCGCCTATATTCCAGGGGATCACTGCCTGGTTGGCCGCGCGGTTGAAAGGCGCATTATTCCTATTTGAAGTGCGCGACCTTTGGCCCGAATTTGCCATCGCTGTGGGCGTGCTGAAAAACCCGGTGATCATCGCGATGTCACGCTGGTTGGAACGTTTCCTATACTCGCATGCCGACCAGGTGATCGTCAATTCCCCCGGGTATTTGGATTATGTCAAATCGCGGGGCGCGTCATCCGTGCGGTTGATACCCAACGGCGCTGATGTCGAGATGTTTCAGTCAGACCGCGGGGAGGAACAGCGCCGGGCATGGGGTGTGGAAGGTAAAAAGGTTGTCTTATATGCCGGGGCGCATGGCATATCCAATGATCTCGGTGTCGTTCTGGATGCAGCCAACATATTGAAAGACCGGCAGGATATCGCCTTTGTACTGGTGGGCGATGGCAAGGAAAAAGAAAACTTGATGCTCCAGGCAGCTGATATGGGGCTGACAAACGTGTTTTTCGAACCACCCGTCACAAAAAAGGGAATTGCAGATGTATTCGCGGGAGCAACGGTTTGCCTCGCAATTCTCAAACCGCTAGAATGGTATAAGACAACCTATCCCAACAAAGTATTTGACGCTATGGCCGCCGGCAAGCCGGTACTCCTGTGCATCGATGGTGTCATCCGCCAGTTGTTGGAAGAGGAAAAAGCCGGGCTCTTTTGTCAGCCTGGTGATCCGGATGCGTTGGC
>CAYQTY010000293.1:1303-4458 GCA_964420535.1 uncultured Leptolinea sp.
CTGGTAGAAAAAGCCGATGCCGGCCGATTCGCCACCCCGGGTGATCCCAATGCTCTGGCGGAAGTTGTTAAACAAATGGTTAACATTCCCGAAGAGTGTGAAAAAATGGGGCATAATGGACAGGAATTGGTCAAACGGGATTTTTCACGCGGTGTTATAACATCATCTTTGTTGACGCTGTTAGAGGATATGAGGAGAGAACATGGCAGAGACAATTCTCGTAGTTGAGGATGAAATATCTCTCCAGGAGACTCTGGCGTATAACCTGAAGAAACAGGGTTACACTGTCCACACGGCAGCTACCGGTGGTGACGCGTTGAGATCCGCCCGTGAATTAAAACCGGACTTGATCCTTCTGGATATCATGCTGCCTGAAATGGACGGACTTGAAGTCTGCCGAACCCTGCGGCAGGAAATGAACACCCCGGTGTTAATGTTAACAGCCCGTGATGATGAAATTGACCGCGTGGTGGGGCTAGAAGTTGGTGCTGATGACTATCTGACCAAGCCCTTCAGTATGCGTGAATTAATGGCACGGGTCAAAGCAATGCTGCGTCGTGTCAGGCTTATCCATGAAGACGCTGCGTCAAAATCCGCCGGGCTTACTCAGCCCGCCGGCGGCGTTTTGGTCTTCGGGAATATGGAAATTAATACTATTCGCCGCGAAGTGTTGTTTGAAACCAAACCTCTAGCTCTGAAACCCAAGGAATATGAATTACTCCATTTCCTGGCCATACACCGCGGACAGGTGTTAACCCGGGAACATATTCTTGAAAAAGTTTGGGGATGGGATTTTATCGGTGACAGCCGCACTGTTGATGTGCACATTAGATGGTTGCGCGAGAAAATTGAAAAAGCCCCGGCGACACCGGAGCGGATTGTCACCGTTAGGGGAGCCGGTTACCGGTTCGAGGGATAGATATATGCGACGATCATTGTTCACCCGATTTACCCTGCCGTATATCATTCTTATTTTGGCGGTAATGACCGGCCTTAATCTGGCTGTCTCCAATACGCAGAAAACTCTGTACACGCAGAATCTTGAAACCCGCCTACTGGCCGAAGCCCGGGGTTTGGCGTTTGATATTAGCCGGATGATACAGTCAAAAACTGACAGCGCGGAACTTGAGGAATATGTAACCTCCAAAGCTTCATTAATGGATTCGCGGATAACCATCATAATGTCGGATGGAACGGTCGCGGGAGAATCACAAACAGATCCGACCGGGATGGAGAACCATCTCCAACGGGCAGAGGTTCAAGCAGCTTTGCAGGGTGAAGAAGCAACCGCTTCGCGGATCTCGAGTACCCTGGGAAAGCAATATCTCTACGCGGCTGCGCCGGTAAAATCGGGTGATACAGTTTTAGCTGTAACCCGTCTGTCCATTCCACTCACCGAGGTGGATGCGAGTGTTTGGGCATTGAATAAAGCCATTTTATGGGTTACATTGATCGCTTCTGTTCTGGCCGTTCTTCTCGCGATTTGGATAACAAACTGGACTACCCAACCGGTGCGTCAACTATCCAGTGTGATCAAGAAAACGCCATTGGTGGGAAAGCCGATCAATGACGACGTGGATGAAATATCCCGTTTGAACCAGGCTTTTAATAACATGAGTCACCAGTTGCATTCACAGATAACCGAATTATCCGGGGAGCGCACAAAGCTGGCGGCTGTGCTTAATAATATGGCCGATGGAATTTTGATTGCCGGACAGGATGGTACCATCCAATTGATCAATCCGGCTGCTGAGCAAATGTTCAAAACCACGTCGGTTGATGTTTTAGGACGGTCGCTGGTCGAAGTGGTTCGCCACCACCAGTTGGTGGAACTCTGGCAGCGCTGCAAAGAGACCGGTGAACCCCAGACCGCGAGTTATGAGATCAGCCTGGAAAAAATGTTTGTTCAGGCTGGAGCCGCGATGATGGATTCCGGGATGCCCGGGGCGATATTACTCATATTGCAGGATATGACACGTATACATAAGCTGGAATCATTGCGCCGGGAATTCATTTCGAATGTATCTCATGAACTACGGACTCCGCTGGCTTCCATGAAAGCATTGACGGAAACATTAAGGGAGGGGGCCGTTGAAGACCCTCCGGCTGCCCAGCGGTTCTTGGAGCGAATGGATATTGAGATTGACACTTTGACTCAGATGGTGGAAGAGATGCTGGAACTCTCGCGGATCGAATCTGGAAGGGTGCCGCTTGAAAACCGGTTGGTTTTACCGGGTGATCTGGTGAATAAGGCGGCCGACCGAATGGTGCTCCAGGCGCAGCGAGCGGGTTTAACTATCGACAAAAAAGTAGAAGAAAACCTGCCTAGAGTATCCGTAGATTACAGCCGTATGGTACAGGTTGTCGTTAATTTGTTGCACAACGCGATCAAATTTACCCTGCCAGGCGGGGTTATAACCTGTGGCGCGAAAAGATCGGATGAGGGAGTGGTGATTTATGTTAAAGATACCGGTGTCGGAATCGATCCCGAATCCCTTCCACGCATCTTTGAGAGGTTTTACAAAGCGGATAAAGCCCGGTCCGGAGGAGGAACCGGTTTGGGACTCTCAATAGCCCGGCACCTGGTAGAGGCACATGGCGGACGTATCTGGGCTGAAAGTGAGTTAAACAAAGGGACCACTGTCTCCTTCGTCTTACCCTTCTCTGTGTAATTCAGGAGAATAAATCTAATAAGCTAAACCGGGTGGATTTTTTTCACCCGGTTTTCGTTTAATACATATTTCGCAATTGTTATCCATTTGTTAACATACCCTTCCATGCTCCTTAAACTTGGCGGGATAAGATTAGGCCAATGAAAAAATCACAAAGGAGTGAAGAAATGCGTTCCCATTTATTTGTTTTAGTTTCTGTACTTGTGGCTGCCACTATGTTCCTTGCCGGATTTACGCCAGCCGCCCCCGTTGCCAATGTAGAACTTCCGGAAGTTGATCCCTCCGCTCTGAAGGGCGATATCTATTCCGCTGGTTCCTCGACCGTTGGCCCTCTGTCTGAAGCCATTCAGGAGATGTTCGTGCAGGATGGTTTCTCTGGCGAGATCAAGAACGACATTATCGGCAGCGGTGGTGGTTTCGAACGCTTCTGCAAGACCGGTGAAACCGATATTGCCAATGCCAGCCGCGGCATCAAGAAAGAAG
>CAYQTY010000294.1:0-1754 GCA_964420535.1 uncultured Leptolinea sp.
TAAATTCTTAAGGAACGTTCCATCCAATGTATGATTTGCCTGAAAGGTATTCGATCAACTAATTGTAAAAAAAATTGGCTAAAATAAGATGCGTTTGTCAATTTTTTGTCAACGGCGCGGGGGTATACTGACGGTTAGTTACATGGCAAACATCGGCGCAGGTAGAGGGAACCAGCGCGAAAAGGTCGGTAGTGAGTCGGGAGAAAACACTATCGACCTTTTTTATTTAATCTTCCTCAAGGTGTGCCACCGTCACCCCTTCACCACCCTCGTTGCGCAAGCCGTCTTCCCACCGGGTGACATGCGGCGAGGCGCGCAGCGCGTCACGCAAGACCTGGCGCAGCTTTCCGGTACCTTTGCCGTGGATGATGCGCACGAAAGGCATTCCAGCCAGGTAAGCGGATTCAATATAACGATCCATCGCGATCAGGGCATCTTCCGCCCGCTGCCCGCGAAGGTCAATTTCCATTCCGGGTGAAGGCGCTATCGTGCTGCCGGCGCCGGAAAATGATCGCGCCGGGGGTTCAATAGTCTTTTCTGCCACCGGAGCCGCCGAACGGCGTTCAATTTCGTCCTGGCGGGTACGCAGCCGCATGGAACCCACCTGCACTTCCACATCGTCAGCACTGATGCCGCAAATTACGCCTTCCATTCCCAGAGACCGGATACGCACCCGTTCTCCCAGACGCAGACCGGTTTTCGGTGTTCCAGTACCGGGTTTGCGCTCAACCGGTTTTTCGGTTCTCTCGCGCAGTTCATCCAGTGACTCGCGCGGTTTTTCCAGCGCCTGAAGCGGCTGCCGGGCCTTTATTAGATCTTTCCGCAGGCTGGCAAGCTCGTTCTCCAGATCGGCAATTCGTTTTTCCGCTTCAACACGGGCTTTTTCCAGTATAGCCCGCCGTTCATCTTCAATGGCCGCCAGTCTGTCAACCAGTTCATTTTTCATTTTCTCCGCGTCCTGGCGGGCATTTTCCGCGGCCGCGCGGTCAGTGCGAGCCAGATCACGTTGATTATGTATCTCGTCCAGCAGGTCTTCGGCACGCATGTCATCCGGACTGGTGGATGAACGCGCGTCTTCAATAATGGATGCCGGAAGGCCAATCTTTTCCGCGATCAGTAAAGCGTTGGATCGCCCGGGGAGGCCAATATTCAGCCGATAGGTTGGCCGGAGTGACTTAAGGTCAAACTCCATACTGCCGTTGATCGCGCCGGGGGTTGAGTGCGCGTAGGTCTTCAATTCCGGGTAATGCGTGGCCACCAGGCAGGTAATGCCCCGCTGGATCAAATTAGACAGTATCGCACGGGCGAGCGCGGCGCCTTCCTGGGGGTCGGTCCCCGCACCCAGTTCGTCAAACAATACCAGTGACGCGCGATCTGCCCTCCTTAAAACATGCACAATATTACGGATATGCCCGGAAAATGTGGAGAGGGATTGTTCAATCGACTGCTCGTCCCCGATATCCGCGAAGATTTTGGGGAACACGTTCAATACCGAACCGGACCGGACAGGAATGTGAAGTCCGCTCTGAGCCATAAGAACCAGCAGCCCAAGCGTTTTCAGTGTTACTGTTTTGCCTCCGGTATTCGGCCCGGTGAGCACCAGCGCGAAGGTTTTCTCGTCCAACACCAGATCAACCGGTACAACAGCCGTCGGATCCAGCAAGGGATGGCGCGCCTGGTATAGTTTGATGGTGCTGCCCGGGTGATTATCCGGCCGCCCCTGCTCAAACATCATCAACTCAGGCTCCACGGCG
>CAYQTY010000294.1:1816-2807 GCA_964420535.1 uncultured Leptolinea sp.
AGCCAAATCCAATTCAGCCAAACTTTCAACAATGTGAGTCAACGCGTCAGCGTTGGCTCCCACCTGCGTCGAAAGTTCCAACAATACCCGGCGTTCTTCTTCCTGCTCCTGAAGGATCATTTCCTGCCACTGGTTGTTCAATTCAACCGTAGCCAGCGGCTCCACAAATAACGTGGCGCCGGATGCAGACTGGTCATGGATGATCGCTTTTACACGCCCCTTATAATCTGCCCTCAGGGGGATGACATACCGCCCGTTCCGCTGCGTGACGATTCCCTCCTGCAGCATGGGTGCGATGTGGCCGTCATTCACAATACGGTCCAGCTTGCTCAATAATTTTTCATGGGCCGCTTTAACCTCGCGCCGGATTCCCGCCAGTTTCTCGGAAGCCTGGTCCATCACCTCGCCGCGTTCCGAGATGCATCGAGAAATGGCATCCACCAGCCCCAATCCCGGAGACAGCGGTTCAGCCATGGCGGATAACCGCGGGAAATCGTTACCCGCATGGTCAAACACGCGGTACAGTTCGCGGGCAGAAACCAGAGTACCTTTAATATTCAGCAGTTCGGAAGGGGTTAATACGCCGCCCCTCCCCGCCAGCGAAACCAACGTGCGGATGTCCACCGCGCCGCCAATACTGACCGTATCGTTGATACTTAAAAGACGCGCGGCTTCGGATGTAACAGCCTGCCGCCGCCGGGCTTCTTCCAGACTGCGGGTTGGTTTCAATGCCCCGGCCAATTCTTGCGACGCGCTAAAAGAGGCGTAACCAGCCAACCGGGATAAGATTTTTGGATATTCCAGAATAGTCAGGGTTTTCTCATCCATAGCCTTGAGAGTGTATCATAAGTCCGTTTTATGGTTAAACCTTCCACTATCTTGTTTGAAATTGAGGGACATTTGTTATGCCTGTAATTGAACTCCCATTATTGTTCCGGATCACCACCGGTTTTCTACTCGTCATGCAAACCCTGTCACGCCTGTGGATGAC